>JAHJGX010000019.1 GCA_018824205.1 bacterium | reverse complement strand
CTAAAGCAAGGCTGAATATTTCTTTACTGTTTCCCATGTCCGCAATTTATACCTTTTTTCAAATTATCCGCTGAAATCACAGTGGGCCTGATTTTCAATAAGATTTAAAAAAAGTTACCGGTCAGTTGCCGGTCTTTACCGGTAATATTTAGCAATATTTGATAATCTGAAGGTTTTTCAGAAGTAATAAAAATATAGTTTTCTCGACGGGGAACACTTGTACCCCGAGCAGGACTCGAACCTGCAACCCTCTGCTTAGAAGTAAAATTACTTTACTGCATTGAACTGTATATGGTGTTTGCGTGCCACCATTAACATCCAGGAAATTTTCTCTTACAATTTAATAATTAGTCCTTGTCAAAATAGTTCAGATAACCTAAAATGGGGCGGTAATTTGTTGGAGCGATCACATGCAGACATTATTGAATTATGGATT
Source organism: bacterium (assembly GCA_018824205.1). GTDB lineage: Bacteria > Fidelibacterota > UBA2242 > UBA2242 > UBA2242 > B118-G9. The sequence goes on along the minus strand of JAHJGX010000019.1, from coordinate 7,565 downwards.
TGAACAAATCGAGTGGCAGGTCGCGCTTTTATCATTTTTACTGGCGTTTATACTTTCCACCATGATTGCCTATTTTTACGAAAAAACATATCAGGGATTGTCGTATTCCCGGGGATTGGTCCAAAGTATGATCCTCGGCAGTATTGTTTCCTGCCTGTTAATGATCGCTATCGGTGACAATATTGCCCGCGGTATCGGAATTGTCGGTTCACTGGCAATCATTCGGTTTCGTACCAATCTTCGCGATCCCCGGGATCTGATTTTTACATTCGCATCGCTGGGAGTCGGTGTTGCTTCGGGAGTTCAAAGCTACGCCACTGCGATCATTGGCACGTCTGTTTTTTGCCTCGTTGCTCTTGCACTATATATCTCGCCCTTTGGTGCCCGTCGGAAACATGATGGGCTTTTACGATTTCAGATACCATCTGGACCCGAGAGCCAGAACAGGGTCACCACAATCCTGCAGAATCAGACAAAACGATTTATCCTCGTCACAATGCGGGATGTCGCTCAGGGTACTTTTTTTGATTATGCTTACCAGGTCAAGCTTAGCAGATCGGAAGATAATCAACTTTTAATGTCCGAGCTGGAAAAAGTTGCTGGAATTCGTGGGCTGAGCTATACAAACCAGGAAACGACGGTTGAGGTATAGGTAAAATGAAAAAATTCAGACAAACTTATATATTCAACTGGTACGTCGTTCTTTGGATTGTCGCAGTGGCAGGGATTTTTTATCTGTATCTTAACTGGCATGTAAATAAAAAGTATATTGGCATTGTTGAGCGGAGAACCCATTTACTTGGTGCCCAGGAGCCCGGTAGAATCAACTCCATGTTTGTTTCGATCGGTAATGAAGTCAAAAAAGATCAGGTTATAGCGATCCTGGATGTGTCTGATCTGAAGACAAATTTGAACAACCTCCGGAATGAATTGACCCAGATCCAGAGCCTGACAAACGCACAAACGGAACAGTATTCCATGCAGATCGTGCGATTGAAACTGCAGCTGGATAATGAAGCGTTGGAATTGCTGGATCGGTTGTCCCTGATCGAATCAAAAAGCACTGAATTGGCTGGGTTAAATGCTTTAATCAAACGTCTTCAGGACGCCGAAACTGCCGGATTGGGTTACAACCGGGATTTAGCGCCTTTGATTATTCAGCGGGACGCTCTGGAAGCCTACCTGCGTGAACAGGGGACTGTCCTGCCCGATCAGACCGAAAGGGTCAGGGAATCCCAGCAATCCCGTAAAAAACTCGAAGAAGCCAATCTTGATAATATCACAAAATCCATGCTGCTTGAAAGGATGGAACGGGCAGAGGATTTGCGTCGTGAGATTGATGCATCCGAATACCGCATCCATTTACGGACTATTATCACCCCCTGCGACGGTTATGTAACGGAAATTCTGGCAAATGCCGGGGATGTGGTCCAGGAATTTATTCCCTGTGTCACTATTGAGGAGAGTAAAGCCAGTTACCTGATTGTCTATCTGCCTGAAAAAGCCCGCCTAAAGCCGGAACCCGGTATGTTAGTCAAAGTCTATTCCCCTCGTAACAGTGATTTTAACACCACCGGTACCGTGACATTTATCCATCCCGGATTCACCATGGCAGATGAGCGGCTTTCCTTCAGAGGACAGTTTTTCTGGGCACGCAAGGTTCACGTTGAACTGGATCAAAATCATAACCTGATTCCAAGTGAAGTTGTCTATGTTAAAATTAATGCCAAGCATCCATCGAAACTAAAAAATAATTCGGCAAAGGCATCCAAAAAACCACTCCTGAAAACGGAACATCAGCCCGGCAATCACCCCCCGATTAAAAATCTAAAGGTCCCGGTATCACTTCAACAACTGAGTCGATTTGAACCATCTGGAGTGGTATGGCTTCCGGATCTGAAAAAATATCTGATCGTCAGCGACGACACGGGTATTCAAAACACAAAAAATGACCACGCACCATATCTTTTTTTAATGGATAAAACCGGTGCGGTCGATGCCGAGCCCGTTCTTCTATCCGGTACAAACACCATTAATGATCTCGAAGCGATTACTGCTGTCGATGATAATACCTATTACCTGCTTGCCTCACAAAACATTAGTAAAAACGGAAAGCGCCCCAGGAACAGAGAATACCTCGTAAAAATGACTCACGACGGGGATCAGTTCAAAGTGCAAAACCGTGTAAATTTTTTATCTTTAATATTAAGATCTTATGATACTGACAAGCTCAATGCTCTTGGACTACAGCATTACGCGGTTGACGGTCACCCGGAATTGAATATCGAAGCTGCTGCATATTCTGGTGATGCATTGTACATTGGTCTGAAGCAACCGGTCTCTGATAAAGGGGCAATCATCTGGAAGCTGTCAAACCCGGATAGTATCTTTCAAAATCAGCCCCTGTCTCCCGATCAGCTAAGCATTTACGGCACGGTTGACCTGGGTGAAAACGCTGGTATTTCAGATCTAAGCTTTGATCAAAATGGGATATTGTGGGCATTATCGACAATCCCAAACGCTAGCAAGGAAAAGCAGCTGGGGAGCCTTCATCGGATTCGCCGCTTTGCCGATGGACATCTGGAAGCAGACCGAATTTATGATTTTCCCAATATTAAACCCGAGGGGCTATGTCATCAAAATGACGGGCAAATGCTGATTGTCTTTGATAATGATGATGAGCTTCCATCCTTTTGTACCATTGATGGAGATCTGTTGTGAATCGTCATCTAATGACAATTTTTTTTGTGATGCTCCCATTACTGGGCGTTGCAGAGGATAGTATCGGAAACGGTGATGTTGTTTTTCCCTGTGAAAGAATCACTATCGATTCGACATTAAAAGTGCTAAACGAGTCAGAACTGATAGAAATGGCACTCCAGTACAGCCGGAAAATGCAAAACCTCAATACCAACATTGAAATTGCCGGGTACCGGTTAAAATCCAGTGGAAAATGGGATAATCCCGAAATCCGAATCAGGGGTTTCTCCACTGATTATTTTTCTAAAAGTGACGATCTTCTCGCCGAGAATTTTCCAAAAAATATTGATGAACTTTCGATAGGTGTCCGTTTTCGGTTTCCTGATCTTGGAGAACTGGGCGAAAAAAAACAAGAAGCTACTGTCAGATTATGGGATCGAAAGGTGGAGGAAATACGATACCGACAGGCGCTGATTGCGCGGGTCCGGCGGGATTGCGCCGATGTGATAAAACGGGACCAAATGATGGAGCTCGCCGCCCGAAGGGAGGAATTGGAGAATAAACGCATCGGCATTATTGAACAGATGGTCCAGATCGGTCGCCGTTCGGTCGTCTATTTCACCAAAGCGAAAATGTGGCACGCGGAATCCAAGAACGACTACGCCCGGGCAATCCAAAATCAGGTGCAGGCAAGACGTGAACTGGCAAAACGAACCGGAATGGACATCAACACACCGCTGATAAGTTTTCTACTTCCTGAAGTCACCCTTGAACTGGACGCACTGATAGACACTGCCTATCAGAACCGTCCTGAGATCAGCCTTGAAGAACAGACAGTCGAATTAGCAGTTAAACAAAATAGATATGAACGTCTTCAGGTATTACCAAAGATTAGTTTTATTGAATATAACTATCACCTGGATGATCGAATCAACCATACGGATTGGCGGGAACTGAGAATGGGTATTGATATTCCCTTGTTCGACTGGAATATTGGTAATATAAAGGCAACAAACCTGGCAGTTAAAAAGAAGGAAGATGCCTACGAAGCCATCCGGGAGACCATCGAAACTGAGGTACGTACGGCACATATCGTTTATCAGGATTTGCTGCTGGACTGGAAAAACTTCAATCGAGACGCAAACAATCTTATTTCTGAAGCCGAAAAGGTAGTACAAAATGCCCATCAGCACCAGACACTTCTGCCGGACGAGGTGCTGGAAATGGAATTGACAATTGTGGATACCCAAAGACTCCTGGCACAAAAAAGACAGGACCTGGCCTATGCTTTAATTGATCTCTGCTATACGTTGGGATTAGAAGATTACGGAACTTTAACCGAGTAGTACCAATTCAGAAGCCATGGATGATCTAAGCACAATAAGACGCTATGAATTAAAATATACCATCACTGAATCGATGGCATCAGAGATTCGTGATTATATCAGCAATATCTGTTCGCTTGATCCCCATGTTCCACCCGGAGACAGTGGCTATGTTGTCAACAATCTGTACTTTGATACACCTGATCTGAAATTTTACAACGACACAAAATTCAGGAAGCTGACCCGTTTTAAACCCCGGGCGCGATATTATGGTATGACCGTATCGGATTTTATCTGGCCGGAAATAAAGTATCGGCACGCTCATATTATCTGGAAAATGCGATATAAATTACCCATTCAAGACTGGACTACGCTTTTTTATCCCCAGATGACTGAGGCAGGTAAATATAAATTTAAATCACAGCTGGATCGATTTGACGAAATCATATACTGGTATAATGCCCAGTCCAAGCTCCATGTACGCTATTTTCGGGAACCTTTTGTATCCAATCTTGAAAATTATGGTCGGATAACCTTCGATCGAAATCTCTGCTATCGGTCAATCCCGGGCTCAATTGACCTTGATTATAATGAATATGACATGCTGTATTATGACGATCCGATCACAACCCTTAATTTTGAATCACCTGTCCTGCTTGAAATCAAAGTCGAGTCCCTCCTCCCCTGGTGGGTCGTCGAATTAATTAGAAAGTTTAACCTGGTCCAGCGACCATTTTCAAAATACTGTTATGGAATCGATCATCATCTGACATATTTGACACCCATTCGTGATTCGATATTCCCGTTTTCTTCCATCTAATTTTAACAAGGATTCTAAATGAAACTGACCCAATTAATTGTTTTACTCATGCTATTAATGTCGACTATGCTCTGGTCAGCTGATGAAGTAATTATTAATGAGATAATGTATAACAGCTCCGGCACTGATGTGGAATTCGTCGAATTATACAATAAATCTTCAGCCTCCGTTAGTCTGGCAGGATGGTACATTCTGGACGATAACGACAGTCACTCCCATTGTTTATTGGGGGGTAATCTCGCTGCCGGTGCGTACCTCGTTATCGCGGGAAACCTTAGCCTGTTTCATACAACCTATCCAAATGTCTCAAACATAAATACAAACGATTTCGACAGCGGTACTGACGCCTGGAGTTTGGGTAATAGCGGTGATGCGGTTCGTTTATTTAACAGCTCAAACCAGCTCCAGGACATTGTTGAATACAGCGATGGTGGCAGTTGGCCCGGCTCGGCAGATGGTGATGGTCCCTCTCTGGAACTCCTTAATCCGGCACTGGATAATTCACTACCAACATCCTGGGATCCAAGCGTTGCCTATGGGGGCACTCCGGGCGCAGTCAACAGCGTTTTGACCGACAATGTTCAGCCTGTATGTAAAGACGGTCACCGGAACATTGATCTGCCGGAAAGCAGTGATGAGGTCATCGTTAGTGTTTTAGCATTTGATCCCGAAGAATTATTAAAAGTTGAACTGATGCTGAATACCGGGTCGGGTTACAGTGCTGTTCTAATGAACGATAATGGAACCGGTAGTGATGCTGTCGCCGGTGATTCCATTTTTTCAGCGGCTATCCCGGCCCAGAGCAATTCCACCCTTGTAAAATATTATGCCGTTGCAACCGACAATGTCAGTCAGATCGACACCTGGCCTAATGAAGCGCCACAAAATTATCATGCCTACACCGTAGGTTATAAACCGCCGAAATTGCGTGTTACCGAAGTTCTGGCAATTAATGATCATGTCATCACCGATGGTGCAGGTGAATATGATGATTGGTTTGAAATTCACAATGAAGATAATATTACTGTCAATATCGCTGGCATGTTTGTCAGTAATTCACTGGGGAATTCCCGTGAATTCCAGCTGCCATCCAGAAACCTGGTACCCGATGAGTACCTGTTAATCTGGGCTGATAATGATGAGGACCAGGGCAGTCTGCATGCCAATTTCAAACTGTCTTCAAGTGGTGAAGATGTCGCTCTGTTTGAAAGTATAGATCACGGCAATGTTCTGATTCATGGCTGGAAATATGGCGTTATGAGTCCGGACATTTCTATGGGATTTATACCCGGTAATGCCAATGCCCCGGAATACCTAAGAAATCCCACTCCCAACGACAGCAACGAAGACAGTGATATTTATTCCGATATTTGTATCAATGAATTCCAGACCACCAGCAATTTTGGCGGACCCCAGGATGACTGGGTTGAGGTTTATAACCGTGGTTCTGTCGCCTTTAACTTGTCCGGTTGCTTCCTTTCGGATGAGCGTAGTAATAACACAAAATGGACTTTCCCTGCGAACACCATTCTGGAGCCTGGAGCATTTCTGACAGTTTATGAGGATGTCCTGGGTTTCGGTTTTTCATCGGAAGGTGACGATGTTATCATGTTGACTTCCGCTGATAGTACAACAGGACTGGATTTTTTTGATTTCGGTCCTCAACTACCGGACCATAGTCAGGGACGCTATCCCGATGGCAGCAGTTTCTGGGCTTTTTTTAATACCCCAACTAAAAGTGAAAGTAATACAAATCCATCTACCATTAATGACAATCAAGAAACTCTACCTGAGAAAATAAACCTGCATGCCAATTATCCAAATCCTTTCAATTCACAAACCACTGTCATCTTCTCATTACCGAAAGCAACATGGATTCGGTTGGTTGTTTATGATATTTCCGGTCGGGAAGTGGATATTCTGAAGGATAATATCGGATCATCCGGGATTAACAGAATCATTTTCTCAGCCGATCATCTATCGGCTGGTCTTTATTTCTATTGTTTGACTGCCGGTGATTTCAGCCAGACACGAAAGATGCTGCTCATCAAATAGCCCCTACTGACCACAGGAGTAAGCTGATTGTCTTTTACTGGATCAATGCCGAGGTATTTATTAGCGATTAAAGCCCCTCAGGAGCGATTGAAGCGATTAATTAGGGTCTCCTGAAAAAGTCAATCACGCACACCATCTAACACAATAGCATGACTATTTTCATTAATTTTGAGGTCTAACAAGATTTTTAACCAATTTTGTATCTTTTCAAACAGAGACAATAAAAACCGCCCCACCGGGATAGCCGACAGTCGCAACGCTGTCGCCATATTCATTGATAAAATTGCCATCGCAATCCAATTCTCGCTCGTTGCCGCTGTCTTGGTCAGCACTTTTCCTAACCCGTAGCGTGTCTTGGCTGTCCCGATTTTCCCTTCAACTTCGTTCCGTTCACCCTGCTCTAATTTCCTCAGTCTTTCCATTTCCCGGACAATTGCATCAATCTCTTTGGGTGGACGACTGTATGTCGTCAAAACAATTGGGACTATTCGTGTTAAAATATAAGAGAGAGTTTTTTGATATGCAACTGGTGTTAGCCCAAGTTTAACACAGAACAGGAAAAAGTGTTTAATATTTTAATATCTAAACTCGTAACATATTGTTATTATTGAATTGGGGTTTTGCAAGTGTGAATGTAGTGACCATACATATGTATTATTTGCTTG
>JAHJGX010000159.1 GCA_018824205.1 bacterium | reverse complement strand
TCAAAAGCAAGGGGCTATAGCAGTTCTAAGAATTTCAAAATAATTGCATATTTAGTAACTGGTAAATTGGATTTCGGGAAAATCAATCCTGCCTATGGAACGTTTAAATGATATCTACCCACTCTAAACGAGAAGGAACCTTTTAATCTTTCTTCTCGAATTTGATTTATAGTTTCTTTTAGAAAAGTATCAACAGCACTACCCATACCAAAAGGGATTAATTGGATCAAACTTCGGATTACTTTATTATCATATTTTTCGAGTATTTTACTCTTTTCTCTAGTATTCATTTTTTACTTTCTAACGGACGCAGCACAAACAGCGAATGTGACTTTCAATATTTCAAAACCTCGTTCGCTGTTGGGGGTATGTGATTGTTGAAGCAAATATTGTTTATCAACTTAACTTATATGTTAAAGTTTACGGTAGACGGTATATTCTCAATTTTTTCAATTTTAATTGTATCCCCTTCCTCTTCAACTACCTGCTTAATTACTTGTTCACTATCAGCTCTTCGAATATTTCTACAGCGAACCATATGAAAAAATAATTTCCGTCTGCTCAATTTAATATGATCTGGTTTATTAATTGATGGAAATAATTTTTTTAATTCAACAACCTCTTTAACCATTATTTTGCGCAGAGTTGCTTTGGGAACATATATAACCGAGCCACTTACATATTTTAATGTAAAATAATAATCCGGATTATTATTATCAATCCTAACCATATTTCCGACTTCCATTTTACACATAATTGTCTTTTTATCTTTAAAAGTTTCTTCTATATAAATAAAATCGCCTTTTGTAATTATCCCTATATAATTCGTTTCTTTTGAAAATATTCTGTGATTTATTTGAAACTCTTTATTGTCATCAAAGGTAAATTCTTCAAAAGCGTAAATCTGATAATCTTTATAAAAATAATTATGTCTTATTTTTCCACCTAATAAACGATCACTATACCATACAAGTGAGATTTTATTTCCAATCAGTACTGATGGTGGGCCTGTAAATTCAAAATATTCACGTTTAAAATGGGTTCTGGTATTTAAATCACAATCATTATAATAATGGTATTCATGTGGTCTACTTAGCCCAAGTAAATAGTCCCTATTTTCTCTCTTTAATCTGATTTCTTCTTTTAATTTTTGTTTTTTTGTTTTAGGAATTTTTTGTAAGACTTTAATAAATATATAAAGTGCGATAAAAATAAAGGTTACTTTTAATATCATGAATTATTATTCTTGGATATATTATTTTTTGATTTATGCTCTAACGATAAGTACGCCCTGATGAACAGAATTTACCCGAAAACAACCCGATTTATCTCGTAAACTAATGAAAGGTGGTAAACTTTTAAACTGGATTTTTCTTTCGTTGTGGTAAACTTTTCAGTTGGAATTTACAGTTAGGTTTTTACTATTATTTATCATCTTTAAAGCTAATTGGCGAATGATATTTATTTTTTGATTTATCGAAATATTTGTCACCAATCACGACCAAATCAAACCAATTCCAACCAAAAAAATTAAACGCACTCCTGACACTTTGCATTGCATACCACGATTCTTCAATTCCAATATTATATTTTTTCCCATGTATGAGATCATTTCTTAGGGATCTACATTTACTATACCATTCATTATATTTATCATTATTGTCGTTAAATTCTTCTCCGGATTTTGATACTTTTGAAGAATATGAAATAAGTTTTGAATCTTTTAATGATCTTCCTACAAGATTCATTTTTAAATATTTATCCCACTCTTTCTCATATAGATTATTTTTCAATAAATAAATATGTACGAGAGTATCGAAAAAACATTCGAAACTTCTATCAAATAAAATTACTGCTACATCAAAAGAATGATCGAAATATAATTTATTTGCTTCCATTATCAGCTGAGTATATAGCGGCAAGTCAAAATTTATACTTAGTTTAGTAAGCATTTCTTCTCGGTGGTATTTTTTCTCATCTAAATATTGTTTGAAAGGAACAATTCGATTTTGCTCGGGTGTGTTTAAAAATTCAGCTACTAAACCTGGAATATTTTGTTCATTATTATAACATTTCACTTGAAATGAAAGAACATCGTTTATAGATGGTTCAATTATCCAAAATTCATCATATGTCAATTTATAAAATTGAATAAATTTTCGAATACTGCTTAGAACAAGATATTTTATCTCAGATACTTCATGAATCGGGCTATAATTAAAAAAATCCTTTTCTAATATAATATCTACAATTGAGTAATCGTAAATACCAAAACGTTCCTTTTCTATAATTTGCTCTTTATGATTAATACTAAAATTCTCTGCTTCATGTTTCTTTAAGAATCGACGAAATTTAATTGAAACATGGTTCCTTCTCGTTTAGAGTGGGTAGATATCATTTAAACGTTCCATAGGCAGGATTGATTTTCCCGAAATCCAATTTACCAGTTACTAAATATGCAATTATTTTGAAATTCTTAGAACTGCTATAGCCCCTTGCTTTT
>JAHJGX010000158.1 GCA_018824205.1 bacterium | reverse complement strand
CTTCTAAGCAGAGGGTTGCAGGTTCGAGTCCTGCTCGGGGTACGCCCATTAACTAACTGACTATCAACAACATACAGTAATGTCACAAATGGCTAATTAAGTCATTTTGGGCAAAATACGGTTGCCAAATGATGCCATTTCGTGCCATCCTTCTCCGTCGAGAGGGATGAGTTGCCCCACCTCAATTGAAGCAATCAACTTTAAAGTCCCGTTTCCTCACTATTATAATTACCGCTTTTCCCTTCCTGGACTAAACCGCTTCTCTGTATTATTTTAATCCTGAAAAATGCAATCTGGAATATAGAGAAAATGAAATTGGGTCCCTATAAGAGATTTCTACTGTCAATTTAAGTTGCTTATTTTACTCACAGTTATTAAAATGCAACGACTGCAAAAACGGATATGAATTGGAACAGTTAAAAGTGAAAACTGTCTATTACACGGGAAGGCTTGGTACGTCAATACATCGTCCGGCAATTAATGCAAACGGGCTGAATCCCGTTTGAAATGACTTTATAAGAGAGTAGAATGGCAAATAATACAAGCAACGGCGCGAACCTCGGCTTTGAAAACAAGCTCTGGGAAATGGCCGACAAGATGCGGGGTCACATGGACTCCGGCGAATACAAACACGTCGTCCTGGGTCTGATATTTCTCAAATACATCTCTGATGCGTTCCAAGCGAAGTATGATGACCTGGCTAACCGGCAGGCAACCGATTATACCGATCCGGAAGACCGTGACGAGTACTCAGCCGCTAACATCTTCTGGGTGCCGAAGGAAGCCCGTTGGGAGAAACTGAGAGCCGGGGCCAAGCAGCCGGTTATCGGTCAGTTGGTGGATGACGCTATGGTCGCCATCGAAAAGGAAAACCCCAGTCTGAAGGGCGTTTTGCCCAAGAATTACTCCCGCCCGGCGTTGGACAAGTACCGGCTGGGGCAGCTGATTGACATTATCAGCAATATCGGGCTGGGTGATGGCGTTTCACGCTCCAAGGACATTCTCGGACGGGTTTATGAGTACTTTCTGGGTCGTTTTGCGGCTGCCGAAGGTAAAGGCGGCGGCGAATTCTACACCCCTCAGTGCATCGTAAAACTGCTGGTAGCCATGATCGAGCCGTTCAAGGGCCGGGTCTATGATCCCTGCTGCGGTTCCGGGGGAATGTTTGTATCGTCTGAACGCTTCGTAGAGGAACACGGCGGACGGTTGGGCGATATTGCGGTCTATGGGCAGGAGTCCAATCCCACAACCTGGAAGCTGGCGAAGATGAACCTCGCCATCCGGGGCATTGACACCGATCTCGGTCAGCATCAGGGCGACAGTTTTCAAAACGACCTGCATAAAGACCTCAAAGCCGATTTCATCCTGGCGAATCCGCCCTTTAATATGTCCGACTGGGGCGGTGAACGGCTCAAAGAGGACGTGCGCTGGAAGTACGGCACACCGCCGGTGAACAATGCCAACTACGCCTGGATTTCTCACTTCATTCATCACCTGGCGCCCAATGGGATTGCCGGGTTTGTGCTGGCGAATGGCTCCATGTCAACCAGTACATCCGGTGAAGGTGATATTCGGAAAGCAATCCTCGAAGCCGATATGGTGGATTGTATGATTGCATTGCCGGGGCAACTGTTCTATACAACCCAGATTCCGGTCTGCCTGTGGTTTGTGGCCAAATCCAAGAAGGCCCAGCCACAACGGGGCTATCGTGACCGCTCCGGTGAAACGCTTTTCATTGACGCCCGCAAAATGGGCAAACTGATTGACCGGGTGCACCGCGAACTGGATGACGATGATATACAATCAATTTCAAACGTGTATCACCAATGGCGGAATGCTGGTGGTGATTATAAAGACAAGCCCGGCTGGTGGAAATCTGCCACGCTGGATGAGATCAAATCTCACGGCTATGTGCTGACACCGGGACGTTATGTGGGCGCTGAGGAAGTGGAAGACGAACTGCCTGCGCCGCGGCCGGGTGTGTTTTTCGTTTATGTAATTAAATATGAAAATGATAGTTATTACATCGGTCAGACGGACAATATTCCACGGCGATGGCAGGAGCATATATCCGGCCAGAGCGCTGAGTGGACAAAGAAATACAAACCGATCTACATTCCCCATTATGAAGAATTCAACAGCCGGGAAGAGGCCGTTGCACGCGAAAAGGAATTGAAAACCACATCAGGACGTCGGTGGATTAAAAAAGCCATCGCTGAAGGCCGGGCGCGGCAGGCAGGCGGCATTCCCTTTGAGGAAAAGATGGCGGGACTATCCGCGACGCTGTATGAGCAGTTTGTAAAATCAAAAGAACTGGAAGCCGTAATCCGGAAGAACCTGGAGGTACTGGGTTATGGGAAGTAAACGCGAAATCATGCCGCAGCATAATATTCACACTCTGATTACTGAATTACGGGAACTTATAACTTTGGCTCGTAATGCTGCCGCTCGTAGCGTCAACACGATTCAGATAGTAACGAACTTCGAAATCGGACGGCGGATTGTTGAGCATGAACAGCAGGGTGAAAAACGTGCAGAATACGGTAAAACTTTGTTGAAGAGACTTTCAGCAGAATTGATCAGAGAATTTGGACGAGGGTTTTCAGAAGACAACCTCTCGAATATGCGCAAGTTCTATCTGACGTATAAGGAACGGTCGGAGATTTCCGGGACGCTGTCTCGGAAATTGCTTTCAAGTGCAAAAAGTCAGGCGTCATCCGGTCAATTACAAAAATCCGAGACGCTGTCTCAGAAATTCACCCTCTCCTGGTCACATTATGTCTTTTTGCTGGGCGTTAAAAACCCGGAAGAACGCAGTTTTTATGAGATCGAAGCCACAGGACAGAACTGGTCGATTCGGGAGCTCAAACGGCAGTTCAACACGGGACTTTATGAACGTCTATCATTAAGCCGGGACAAGGGAAAGGTCAAAGAACTTTCGGAAAAAGGCCAGATCATTGAAAAATCGGGAGATATGATCAAATATCCTTATGTCCTGGAATTTCTGGGGCTGGATGAGAAAGCAGCTTACTCGGAAAATGACCTCGAAACAGCGATCATCGACAAACTGGAACACTTCCTGCTCGAACTCGGCAAAGGTTTCCTGTTTGAAGCCCGCCAGAAGCGGTTCACCTTTGACGCCGACCACTTCTTCGTTGATCTGGTGTTTTATAATCGCCTGTTGCGCTGCTATGTGCTTATCGACCTGAAGATCGGCAAACTTACTCATCTGGACCTCGGTCAGATGCAGATGTATATCAACTACTTTGACCGCCACGTCAGACTGAAGGATGAAAATCCAAGTGTCGGCATTGTCCTTTGTAAAATGAAAAACAATGCATTGGTGGAACTCACCTTACCGGAAAACGCCAATATTTACGCCTCTCAATATCAGCTTTATTTGCCTTCTAAAGAAGAACTGAGACAGAAATTAATGGAATGGGCGGAAGGAAATGAAAAAGGGATGGAAGATGGAGATTGAAATATTGCAATGTGAAAAATTCGCAAAGGCTGACGAAATGGAAACCACGATCCGGCAGAACCTGGAGGCTTTGGGCTATGGAGAATGAACTATGAATAAACTGACCAATAATTCAAAAACACCAGCATTAACCGGGAGTAATGATTTGCTCCTGCAGGATATTCGCAAGCTAATTGAGGAAACCCGCTCCTCAGTTGCCATAGCCGTCAATACGGCAATGACTATGCTTTACTGGAATATAGGCCGGCAGATTAACACAGGCATTTTACAAGGTAAGCGGGCCGATTATGGCAAAGAAATAGTCTCCACACTGTCGAGACAATTGATTAATGAATATGGCAACGGTTTTTCCAGTAAGAACCTCCGACACATGATGAAATTTGCTGATTCTTTCCCTAACGATCAGATTATCTACGCACTGAGTAGACAATTGAGTTGGACACACTTTCGGACTGTCATTTACCTTGACGATCCTCTAAAACGGGATTTCTATGCTGAAATGTGCAGAGTGGAAAACTGGAGTACGCGGATTTTGCAATCAAAGATCGATTCCATGCTTTATGAGCGGACGGCACTATCCAAAAAGCCGGATGAACTGATTAAACACGAACTGCAACAATTACATAATGAAGACCGGATGACACCGGAACTGGTCTTCAAAGACCCTTATTTTCTCGACTTTCTGGGATTGAATGATCGTTATCTGGAAAGAGACCTCGAAGATGCCATACTGCGCGAGTTAGAGCAGTTCCTTTTGGAATTGGGATACGGTTTTGCGTTTATGGCGCGGCAAAAACGGATTCAGATTGATAATGATGATTATTATATCGATCTGCTGCTGTACCATCGGGGCCTGAACCGTCTGATTGCCATAGACCTGAAACTTGGTGATTTCAAGGCGGGATACAAAGGGCAAATGGAACTCTATCTGCGCTGGCTTAATAAACATGAACGGAAACCAATGGAAAATGAACCTCTGGGGATTATCTTATGCGCCGGGAAGAAACAGGAGCTGATCGAGCTGCTGGAACTGGGTAAATCCGGTATTCATGTCGCCGAATATTTAACAGAACTCCCGCCCCGAGAACTGCTCAGACAGAAGTTGCATAAAGCCCTGATCAGTGCAAAAACCAGAATCGCAGCATTGCCGGATACATCTGAGAGTAAAGCGGATGATTAAGATTAAATATACAAATCATAGTTCCAATAATATGATTGCCGACATATGGCGAACACCGTCTGCCAATTTCCGGGATTCACTGACTCCCAAATTCAACAATCCATCACGAATAGAGGCGCATTGTCATGAATAATGTTATCATACCCGGCAATCAATACAGAGAATGGTTAATAGATCTGAAACTGAAAGTTCGCCGTGCGCAACTTAAAGCGGCGGTTTCCGTAAATACAGCATTGCTGGAGTTTTATTGGGACCTTGGCGCTGACATTGTTAACAAGCAAAAGGATTACGGGTGGGGTGCGGGATTTCTGAAACAACTCAGCCGTGATCTGATGTCAGATTTTCCGGATATGAAAGGTTTTTCAAAGAGAAACCTGGAGCAGATTCGACGGTGGTATTTATTTTATACAGGCGGCAGCGGACATCATGAAAATAGTGATTCTGTAATTGCGAAGCAGCCTGCTACGCAATTGTTCCAGATTCCCTGGTGGCATAATGTAATTATTGTGAGTCGGTCTAAAACAGTATCAGAAGCATTGTTCTATGTTCAGGAAACTATTGAAAATGGCTGGAGTCGGGCAATTCTTGAAGCCCAGATTGAAACCGGTCTCTTCGAGCGACAAGGCTCAGTTCAGTCCAATTTTCCAAATACATTACCGGCTCCGCAATCTGAACTTGCCCGGCAAATACTGAAAGACCCGTATAGTTTTGAATTTATCACATTACGTAAAGATGCTAAAGAACGAGATCTGCAGCAGGGACTTTTAAACCATCTGAAAGACTTCATGATCGAATTGGGTACCGGCTTTGCATTCGCGGGCAGCAACTATCACCTGGAAGTCGGCGGTGATGATTTCTATCTTGATCTGCTGTTTTATCATTTAAAATTGCACTGCTATATCGTCATCGAATTGAAAATGGATGAGTTTAAACCTGAATATGCCGGTAAGATGAACTTTTATCTGACAGCAGTGGATAATCTGCTTCGTCAGGCACCGGACAATCCCAGTATCGGTATTTTACTATGTAAAGGAAAGAACCGCATAGTTGTCGAATATGCATTAAAAGATGTACGTAAACCAATCGGAGTTTCCGAGTATAAATACACCCGTGCATTGCCGAAAGATATCCGGTCGGAACTACCCAGTATTGAGGAAATTGAGGCAGAATTGGTCAATGAATAGATTGATATTTGATACTCCTTATAAAATAGTCCAACAGCCTGTTGGACAGTTCTACCCTACCGCAATAGTGGGGACACTGTCCCCACTATTCAACAATCCATTACGAAAAGAGGCGCTGGGCTATGGGGAGTAAATTATACCCATTAAGACCATTGAATTCAATGGTAGACATATACGATTATATGCGAATTCCGGTAAAGAAGTCAGATAGAAAACCGGGACCTTACCCATACTATGGTGCATCAGGAATTGTCGATTATGTTGATTCGTATATATTTGATGGAGAATATCTTCTACTCGCTGAAGATGGTGAGAATTTACGTTCTTTAAACACACCAATTGCGTTTATGGCATCTGGTAAGTTTTGGGTAAATAATCACGCTCATATTTTGAAGAGATCATCAGATAACTCTACGAAATATCTACACTATGCTTTACAATATGCTGATATTCAGAGCTATCTTTCTGGATCGACAAGGCCTAAACTTACTCAATCTGATATGAAACGGATATTGGTTCATTATCCTCATCCATATGAACAGCGCGCCATCGCCCACATTCTCGGCTCGCTGGATGACAAGATCGAACTGAACCGCCAGATGAATCGCACCCTGGAAGCCATGGCCCAGGCGATCTTCAAGAGCTGGTTTGTGGATTTCCTGCCTGTGCGGGCGAAGCAAAGCGCCCGCACGCAGACAGGCGATCCCGTCCATGCCAAAGCCGAAGGCCGCGATACCGGTCTGCCGGCTGAGATTGCCAAGCTCTTCCCGGACAGTTTCGAGGAATCGGAATTGGGGCTGATACCGAAGGGGTGGAATTCATCATTCCTCGGGCAAGAGTTTCAAATTACAATGGGGCAATCTCCACCGGGAAACACATATAATGAAATTGGTGAAGGGTTGTCATTTTTCCAAGGTAGACGAGACTTTGGATTTAGATTTCCATCAAAAAGAGTGTACTGCACAGCACCGAAACGTATAGCTAAATATGGTGATACATTAGTAAGTGTACGAGCACCAGTTGGTGATATAAATATGGCACTTAATGAATGTTGCATTGGTCGCGGTGTCGCTGGAATCCGTCATAATTCAGAAAGTAGATCATATACGTATTATACAATGAAAACTCTATCTGATACGTTTGCACAGTTCGAGGCCGATGGTACAGTATTTGGTGCTATAAACAAGAACCAGTTTGCTGATATTCCGTGGTTGTCTATTTCAAAGGATATTGTTGATATGTTTGAATCATTTGTATTTCCTTATGATGAATATATCTATAATAATTCAACCGAATTAACTGGTCTCATAAATATACGAGACACCCTCCTTCCCAAACTCATCTCCGGTGAGTTGCGCGTACCGGATGTGGAAGACTTTATAGGAACTGTTGTATGAATGTAAAGAGTAAGCAACTCAGTAGTCCATTTTCAACTGGTGGTGGTGGAGTGCACTTTGAATCTGAGGTACAGGCGTCATTTGTTGTACTGATGCTGTCCGGTGGCTATGCGCCGTGCTTACCCTGTGGGCCAATTAAAGAAATCAAATTGCAGGGGAAAATAGATGGCTATGACACAGACGATTTGATTGTCTTTGTTGAGAAGAGCGATACACGAGAGCAGCGAAAACTTCTTGGTCAAATAAAGTACTCTATCTCTGTTACAATAAGCAGTACCCAACTCGGCGAAGTGATTCAAGCGGCATGGAATGATTTCAATAATCATGAAAAGTTTACAAAAGGTAAGGATGTAATTGCATTAATTACAGGTCCATTGAGTGCAACAGATACGCGAAATGTACAATGGTTGCTTAGCCAGGCACGGCATACTAAAGGAGTTGATGAATTTTTAAGGAACGCACAGCAATCCAATTTCAGCCCCCCCAAGAGTAGTGAAAAACTGGCTGTGATGAAGCACCATTTAAAGTCAGCAAACGGTGGAGTTGATATATCAAAAGATGATCTATACAGTTTTCTTAATCATTTTCACATTCTTAGTTATGATTTAGGAAAAGAAGTTGGTGTTGTTCTACCGTTACTTCACTCACATATTTCGCAATTCCATCAGCAGAATCCAAATTGGATCTGGTCAAGGATTGTTAGTATCGTCCAATCATGGAATCAGGATGCGGGAACAATAATTCCAGATAAATTACCTGAAGATCTGATTGATATCTTCAAACAGCGTGCAATTACTGAAATTCCAATAGAACTGACAACTGTACAGCAAATATCGGAAAAGACGGATTGGAATAAACATTCACATGCTACTGATCTTGCATTGGTAAGTTTAGTTGGTGCGTGGAATGAGAAAAACGAATCTGATATTGTGGTGTTAACCAAATTGCTAGGGACAAACTACGATAGTTGGGTACCGAAAGCACGAGAGATATTGCATCGTTCAGATACTCCTTTGTTACTAAAAAACGGACAATGGAAGATTCCAAAACGGGTGGAGTTGCTGAATTCTCTTGGATCTTGGATATTTGATCAACATTTGGATACATTCAAATCGTTGGCAGTAACAGTATTAACCAAACTCGATCCCTCATTCGAATTTCCGGCTGAAGATCGTTATGCAGCAAGTATTCACGGGAAAGAGTTGGCTCATTCTTTCACTCTCAGAAAGGGTTTAGCTGAGGGCCTTGCTATCCTTGGTAATAATACAAATGTATGCAGTAACTGTTCACAAGGTAAAGTTGAAGACACTGTAGTTTTAGCGATTCGTGAAATATTTACCAATTCTGACTGGATATTATGGGGAAGTCTAAATAATCTACTGCCTACATTGGCTGAAGCTGCACCTGAAGAATTTCTAAGTGCTGTAGAAAATGCATTACAGTTATCTCCATGTCCATATGACCAACTTTTCTTGCAGGAAGGAAAAGGTGTTTTCGGAGATAATTATTTAACTGGATTACTTTGGGCCTTAGAAAGATTAGCATGGGATGAAAAATACCTTGTGCAGGTATGTGTTCTTCTTGGAGAACTTGCAAATCATGATCCTGGTGGAAGATGGGCTAACCGTCCGGCAAATTCGCTAACGACTATATTACTTCCATGGTTTTCTCAAACTTTGGCTCCTTTTGATAAACGTAAGATTGCAGTCGAAACACTTATTAAAGAGTGGCCTAATATAGGATGGGATCTGATTATTCATTTACTACCAAACCAATCTCAGACATCTTCAGGCTCAAATAAACCATCTTGGCGTAAAGTGATACCCGATGATTGGAAAGATGGAGTACCACAAAGCGAGTATTGGCAACAGGTATTATATTATGCAAATCTTGCAGTCTCTTCTGCTGAAAATAATGTGGATAGACTTATACAATTAATTGATATTTTTAACAACCTACCAAAACCTGTAATCGATCGTCTGATTGATATCATATCGTCAGAAAAGGTTTTGAGTCTTCCAGAAGAGCAACGTAGGTTAATATGGGATCACCTGATAAAATTAACCACCAAACATAAACGATATGCTGATGCTAAATGGGCTCTTTCAGAGGAATTATTAACTAAAATAGAGACTATTGCTGATAAGCTGGCTCCATCTAATCCTTTCAACCTATATCAACATCTCTTTTCGGATCGAGACTTTGATTTATATGAAGAGAAAGGAAACTGGAAAGAGCAACAACTGAAACTTGATAAACTACGGGAAGAAGCTATCAAAGAAATATTCCAACAAGGAGGAATCAATACTGTTATCAGATTTGCAGAATCTGTAAAGTTTCCTGGTCAAGTTGGGCATGCTCTTAGCAGTCTGAATGATCCCTCAATTGAGCAAGTATTTCTTCCAGATTTTCTCACTTCTGAGGATAAAACGCATTTAGCATTGGTCAGTAGCTTTATTTTGAGTAAGTATTACATAAATGGTTGGGTGTGGTGTGATGGATTAGATAGGGGGTCTTGGAATAATAAACAAGTTGGCATCTTTCTAAGTTATTTACCATTTATTAAAGGAAGCTGGGAAAGATTAAATCAATGGTTAGAGAAATCGCAAATCGAATATTGGTCACATGCAAACGTAAATCCATATCAAGCAGACGAGGATCTAAACTATGCAATTGACAAACTTCTTGAATATGAAAGACCGAATGCTGCTATATTTTGTCTATATAAAATGCTTCACGATAAAGAGAAAATTGATGTAAAACAATGTATTCAAGCATTATTAGCTGCCTTATCTTCAAAAGAAGATACTTTTACAATGGATGGATATCACATCGTAGAACTTATCAAATATCTTCAAGCAGATGAATCAGTATCAGAAGATGATCTTTTCAAAGTTGAGTGGGCTTATCTCCGATTATTAGATCAAGATCGTGAATCTAAGCCTAAACTATTGGAGAGTAGGTTAACAAACGATCCAGAATTCTTCTGTGAAGTGCTCAGTTTGGTTTATAAATCTAAGAAACAAGATGAACCACAGAAAGAATTAACAGAGGAATTAAAGGGGATAGCAACAAATGCGTGGCACCTATTGCACAATTGGAAAACCCCACCAGGAATTCAAGAAGATGGAAGTTTTGATAGTTCGAAGTTCTTAAATTGGCTTCAGCAAGTTAAAGAACTTAGTAGCGAATCAGGTCATTTGGAAATAGCACTTATTACTATCGGTGAAGTTTTAATTCATTCACCTGCTAATCCTGATGGATTGTGGATTCATCGGACGATTGGGGAAGCATTAAACGATCGTAACTCGGCAGAAATTCGTGATGGATTTAGAACTGGCCTTTTCAATGACCGCGGAGTTCATATAGTTGATCCAACTGGCAAGCCGGAAAAGGAGTTGGCTGAACAATATGACCAGAAAGCTGAAGATGTTGAAAATGCTGGATTTCAGCGATTAGCGGCAACTTTAAGAGAATTGGCTGATATTTATGAACGAGAATCAATAAGAATTCAGGAGAATTATAATCAAGAGGATGATTAATGTCCAAAACCACTGAATCCGCCCTTGAAGAAACCGCCCTGACGTGGTTTGAAAACCTTGGCTATACCGTTAAATTCGGTCCCGATATTGCCTTTGACGATTTCAAACCAGAAAACACGGGCAGACATGTGAATTTGGAGAATTGAAAATGAACAACGAAATGATATTCTACAGCACGCCGGAAGGTGATAAAAAGGTCGAAGTACTTTATCAGGATGAGAACTTCTGGTTGACGCAGAAAGCCATTGCGCGCTTATTTGCTGTTGAAGTGCCGGCTATCAGCAAACACATAAAGAACATCTTCGAATCAAGTGAATTGGTGGCAGATTCAGTTATTTCCATTTTGGAAACAACTGCCGCTGATGGCAAAACATATAAGACCAAATACTACAATCTCGACGCCATCATTGCCATTGGTTATCGGGTCAATAGTTATCAGGCCACTCAGTTTCGTATCTGGGCGACGAAAACACTGAAAGAGTTTATCATCAAGGGGTTTGTGCTGGATGACGAACGTCTTAAGCAGGGGAAACGCTTTGGCAAGGACTATTTTGACGAACTGCTTGAACGCATCCGGGAGATTAGGGCCAGTGAGCGGCGCTTTTATCAAAAGATCTCCGATATTTACGCACTCTCGGCCAATTACGATAAAAACGCTCCTGTTACCAAGGAGTTCTTCGCCACGGTGCAAAACAAACTGCATTGGGCGATTACCGGCAAGACCGCCGCTGAAATCATTTATTCCTCAGCCGACGCCGCTAAAATACACATGGGTTTAACAAACTGGAAGCAGGCGCCCGGCGGCAAGGTGATGAAATCAGATGTCACGGTTGCCAAGAACTATTTGAATGAAGCGCACATCAAGGAGTTGAATCGCATCGTTTCCGCTTATCTCGATCTTGCAGAGAACCGGGCAGAAAGGCAAATCCTGATGAAAATGGAAGATTGGGTTCAATTTCTGCACAACTTCCTGGAATTGTCCAGTTATCCGATTCTCAAAGACAAAGGAAAAGTGGGTTCCTTCTCGTTTAGAGTGGGTAGATATCATTTAAACGTTCCATAGGCAGGATTGATTTTCCCGAAATCCAATTTACCAGTTACTAAATATGCAATTATTTTGAAATTCTTAGAACTGCTATAGCCCCTTGCTTTTG
>JAHJGX010000157.1 GCA_018824205.1 bacterium | reverse complement strand
TTCTTCTTGCACCAGCAGCCGTATCAATGTTTCTTGTTTTTAATAGTGTATAGTTATATGTTTTTTTAGGTGGATGGCTTTTATCACGGTCATTAATACAATGGTTAGGCTCTTGCTATTTATTTTTCTGACCAATTATTCTTGATTCCTTCATCCATTATTTTGCATTTCTGATCATCTGAAATAAAATATTTCATACAAATTGCACTTTCATATTCCTTGTCTAATTTTTCCATGTAATCATATTGTTTCATAACATCTGAAGGATATTTCTCTTCGGCGGTTTTCCGTGTGTTTTTTTGGGATCGAATTACTTCTTGAAATATTATTTTTCTTTGTTCCAAAGGAAGTCCATATTTTACAACATTGCTTGATTTTTGAGGTCTGCGCTCAGGATATATTTTGATAGATGTTTCAAAGATTGATTTTGCCTTTCCTCTTTCAGCTTTTGCCCAGTCTCCATATGGGGCCCAATCAGCAATTGCATATGGTAAATTTGTATCTGTGAGATAAAGCCTTACAGACATCGCATCAACTTCTCTTTTTTTTGATAGTTCTTTCACTGCATATTTTAAGATCATTTTAATTTTCTCATCATTTGTATCCGTGCTTACTTCTATATCGTAAACAGTTCTTCTTGCACCAGCAGCCGTATCAATGTTTCTTGTTTTTAATAGTGTATAGTTATATGTTTTTTTAGGTGGATGGCTTTTATCACGGTCATTAATACAGGTATTAAAAGATTTACCAATACTAATTACTATTACAGCCACTATGAATATTTTAAAAAATCCTATATTCTCTTTCTGTTTCATTTTATCATCTCCCATAATATTACAGGCCTAACATTTAAGTATAAGGCGATTTTGCCCGATCCCGATATATCGGGATTGAACAGTAAAACAGGCAAATCTGCTTGCATTCAATATTTACGATAATATATTCTATACTGATCATAAAATGTATAATAAAACAGAAAGAAAGCAATATCAAGTAGAATTCTTAATGAGATCTCTTTGGAATAGCAGTCATAATATTCCGCATATTGTCTTAATTCTAATTGAATTACGGAAATATTTTGATTGAATTGCCATGTTTTGAATGTACATTTATATAGTAGGTAAATCAAGGAAATATTACGCTCCCGCGTTGGCGCTAATATGATATCTTGCCTGTCTCAACGCCGGAGCGTAGAGACAGGCGCAAAAAGAATCAGAAAAACCAGTAGCAGTGGCGGGGTTGTTTTACCCTTTATGGGCTAATGTCTCCCGCGATACACCACAATCCCCAGCGCAAAAGTCAATACCGGCAGCACGATTACCGTCAGCCAGAAAACGAGTCGCATTTGACCGGGAGTGACACTGACCGTCCGCATTTCCGGATTCTTCGGGCGGATCGAGATCAGGTCTTCGTCGGACACCAGCCAGTTGATAATATTCATGAAAAAATCACCGTTGGCCTGATTGGTAAAGTAGGCGTTACTGGCAAAATCGGAATCACCGATCACTGCAATCCGGGTCTCCCGATTGGTGTCGTTTAAGACTGTTATTGCGCAGGCAATATCGATGGGTCCGCGGCGATCCTCGGGACCGATGGAAATCTCTTCCCGTTTGCTGATTTTCTCCTGGCCAATCGCATAACTGGTTTGCCCGGTGCGGGCAATCACAGTTGCTGACATTTTAGAATTATCGGATGCAATTACTGAAACCGAACGGGTCAATGGAAAAAAGGTCATCAGGCCGTCCAGTTGTTCAACAATCGGATGATCGCCGTAATCGGATACCAGCGGAATTTCCGGCCCGGCGCCCAGCAACCGCCCGAAACCACTGGCGTCAACAACCATATCACTGCCAACACTAATATTCCATTTCCGCAGATATTTTTGAAGACCCATACCCGGCTTGGGGTCCAGTAAAAACAGAACGCTTCTACCAGTTTCAAGATATTTCGTCAGTAGTTCCAGTTCTCCTTTGAAGTAGTCTTTCTCTGGACCAGCAATAATGATAACTGAAATGTCGCCGGGAATCGAATCCATTTCCGCCAAGCGCAGTTCCTCAACGACATAATTTTGATCTTCAATAGCGGCTTCCGCATTGGCGAATCCTTTTCGATCCGCACTGTTAATACTCCGTTCGCCATGCCCGGTGACAAAAGCCACCCGCCGGGTTTTATCCCGGGTCACCTTGATAATTGCATTGGTCAGCGCCTCTTCGGTCGCAAGATTGATTTGCTCTTCACGATTGCCGCCGATTACCACCAGGCTGCCGTACTGAGTGATTTTATACTGGTTTGACAGACCCGGTTTCTCATCGGGATCGACCACCCGATAACTAAGCCGTTTTGAAATGTGTGTATATTCTCTGAGTAAATCCTCAGCAGGGCCGGCATTAATGCGCTTATCAAATACAAGTATTTCGATATCGCTGGTTAGGGATTTAAGCAGTTTAACCGTCTGCGGCGCCAGGCTGAAAGTCTTGCCGGTGTTGGTATCCACCCGCCAGCTATGCCGCGCCGAGAAATAATTCAGCAACCCCAGGATGGCCGTCACCAGGATAATGACCAGCAGCATATTACCGCCATATAATAAACGACGGTCTTTGAGGATACGCCCAAGATCCAAACGAAACAGGGCAATGATTAAAACAATCGCGCCTATCAGGATCATTAGCAGTGATTTGAAATCCAAGTTATGTGACGTTGAATAGATAATCAATCCTGTTGCAATTAAAACCAATCCAAGTGTCAGCAGCCATCGGTAAAATTTCATCCGGTCAGCTCCTCCACCGCGATGATTCAATGGATTGGTACGTCAGGTAAAGCATCAGAAAAGTAAAGGATACATAGAAAACAAGATGGCTGGTATCAAATATCCCTTTGGAGAAGTCCTCAAAATGAGTGACAATCGACAAATATTCAAGCACTTTGCCCGGAATTTTTCCGGTAAAATCAATTGAAAAACCGACAATCCACAGGAACATGGTCAGGCCGAATGTACCCACGGCGGCTACGATCTGGTTTTCGGTCAGTGATGATATAAAATTTCCCGCGGCGATCAGCGCGGCCCCCATCAGCAGCAAACCAAGATAGCCCATTAAAACCGGAACGAGTTCAGGATTTCCCCACCAGAACAGAAAAACTAAAAACAGCGCAGTGGCTCCAAGCATTACTACATAAAAAATATACGTTGCCAGAAATTTTCCAACCACAATCTGCCAGTTGCTCAACGGCGCCGTCAGCAGAAGTTCGATGGTCCCGTTCTTTTTATCCTCGGAAAATGCCCGCATGGTAATCATCGGGATCATGAACAGAATTATGACACTGATATTTAGCAGAAACGGGCGGATCATCATCAGGTTGACATTGATTGGAACACCCTGCTGCTGCATCATGGCGGCATAACTGTACTGCATGAAACTGGAGAACAGCAGATAATAAAATATCCCGGACACCAGCAGGAAGAGCCCGATGACTACATAGGCCACCGGCGATGTGAAATAGGAGCGGAAATCCCGTTTGAAAATGGAGATAATATTCCGCATCAGTTCATTCTTTCCTCACTGGTCGTCAGTTTAAGAAAAATGTCTTCCAGGCTCAGTTTTTCGGTCTTCATCTCCAGTAGTCCCCAACCGTTTTTCACAATCGTCGCTGCTAAGTCCCGGCGAATGTCCGCTCCAAGATCGGTTTCAATAATATATTCCGAAATTTCATGCTTTCGGGTAGCGCTGCAGCCAACGGAACGAATCTTCGGAATTGCCTGCAGGACTCTCATGATTTCGTCGGACGGACCTTCAATTTCAAGTCGGATAGACTCCGAACCTTTCAACCGGGCTGTCAGATTTTCCGGGGTATCTACCGCCACCAACCGACCTTCGTTGATAATCACCACCCGGTCACAGGTCATGCTGACTTCCGGCAGAATATGGGTCGACAGAATGACCGTATGTTCATGCGCCAGGTTTTTAATCAGTTCACGTACTTCAATAATTTGCCGCGGATCAAGACCGATAGTCGGTTCATCGAAAATCAGAACCGGCGGATCGCCAATCAATGCCTGGGCGAGACCAACCCGCTGTTTAAAACCTTTGGAAAGTGAGGCAATGAAGCTATCCAAAATCAACGTGATTGCTGACTTTTCTGCGACCCGGTAAATTTCAACATCAACCGAGCGGCGTTTCACGCCTTTAATGGCGGCCACAAAACGCAGGTAATCTTCAACCCGCATGTCCTGATAAAGAGGCGGATTTTCCGGCAGATACCCGATCCGCCGTTTGACTTCCAGGGGCTTATGAAAAACGTCAAAACCGGCAACAGAAACCGTTCCGCTGGATGCCGGAATAAAACCGGTAATCATTCGCATGGTCGTGGTTTTACCGGCGGCATTCGGGCCAAGGAATCCGAGGATTTCGCCTTTCTTTACCTGAAAGGTCAAATCGTCCACGGCCCGAACGTCACCAAACTTTTTGCTCAGACCAGTTACTTCAATCACCGTGTCCTCTCGCCGGATTAGTTGCTGTTTATTAACGCCAGAAAGACGCCCGCTCACTTGCATAACTGAGCATTTTTTTCTGGCTGGTATAAACTTTCGGATCGTCGGGATAACGGATATAATCCTGGGACCAGCTGGTTTTGGAGCGGCCCAGATAGACGGATCCGAGCACAAACTCACCCTTTTTCAAATCCACTTTCAGACCGTTTTCATCGGACACATTATACTGGTCATACTTTTCTGAATTTTTAGTTACGAAACCGGATTTCTGCGCTTCCACGACATTCTTAAAGAAATTCTCAATCTTCGTATCTTTAATAATTCCGGTATCCGGTTCGGCAAACACCCAGCTGGTATCGCCCTTCATCAAAGTTACTGACAAGGCATCCTTGCTGATAGTAAATGCATTGATATCTTCAAGCTTCACATCAAAAACATCCGTTACTTTCGGCTGATACCGACGATTCTTCAGAGAAACTAGCAGCAGCAGCAAAACCGCCACTGCCAGCAGGATTATATATTTCATCCAGGGATTTTGTTTCTTAGCCATAGAGTCCCTCCAGTAATTTACGTTTACTGACATTCTTTCTCCAGCGTAAAAGACCAAATACGATCACCAGAAAAGCCGGCAGGAAAATATTCAGCCATTTCCAGAAGCGGCGAGCGCCGTCGGACAACTGATCCAACGGTCTGGCTGTCACCGTTCTGGAACGAATCTCAACCAGTTCCTGATCGCCGGAGAGATAATCAATACTGTTCAGAATAAAATCCGTATTTTCCGGAATGCCGCCTGCCCGGTTATCATTGAAGAATTCATTATCAGCGATCAGCAATATTTGAGCATTCTCGCCCATTGAAAGAAAATTGTCCTCCTGGTTGTAATCCGGATTACCCGCGAAATAACTCCGGAACGGTCCTTCCACCAGGCCGGCAATGGTCTTGGATTTCAATGGGAAAGAGGTCATCGCCGGATTGTTCATCTGGGAACTGGGAATGTGAGGCGAAATATTATAGCCCTCCACCATATTGTACTGCCCATAGGGCGTCATCTGCGGCACCATTCCCGGTGAGATCGCGCCGGTTTTTTCCGATGTCCTCATCAATGATATAAACCGGACGACCGAGTCAGCTGCTGATACTTCATTCACGAAAAAAGCCCGAACCTGTTCGAGATTTTTCACAATCAGGTTTTCGGAATTAAAGTTATGAATCAGTGGGAATACCTGATAATTGACCGCGTTGCTAAACGAAAAGAATCCGCGGCGCTGCTGAATACTGATCTGGCCGCACTTCTGGTCAACCAGCAGATCGTTCCCGATTTTAATGCCGTAATGCTCATAAAAATCAAAAATATTCGATTTAATCTCGGAAGCATAACCTTCCTGCAAATGATCGGCCTGATGCGCCTGACCGACAAATAATTTGCCCCCCCGCATTAGGTACTGATCAAGATTGTACAGCTGGTCAGCGGAAACCGAATCCTGAAAACCATTCAGCAACAGAGTGTGAATATCCAGCGGAATTTCGGTGTCCAAAGAAACCGTTCGCACGGTGTAGGTTTGCCGGAGTTGCTCCTGTAATTTAGTCGTAGCAATATTTTGATTGCCCGACGAGACAATTCCGACGGTTTTCATATCCGTGGCCGCCAGTTTTTTTATTGTCGCCGTCAGTGTATATTCCAATCCCTCGTTGGCTTGAATGGCCGGAATAGTTTCCCTCTTATCGTTATAGAGCAGTACCAGCCCCATGTAGATATTCTTAATTTCCAACTTATCATTCTCGATGACCTGGGCCTGCATCGGCGGAATGCCGTAACTGCGGGCTTCAGTCTGAGCGTCTTCATTGCCATCCGGTGCGATAAATTCAAAATGAAATCGGCCTTTGGAATAGGCTTCATACTCTTCCAGTAAATCCTGCAAATAGCGCCGGGAATTTGCCAGTTGCCCCGGAATATCCTTTGAGAAAAAAACTTTGGCGACCATGCGGTCGTCCAGTTTTTCAATCACCTTTTTACTGGAATTCGACAGGGAATACATATTATTTTCCGTCAAATCAAAACGGACAAAAAGGGCCCGTGATACAAAGTTGAAGATCACGATGATCGCCGCCAGCATGACGATATAAAAAGTAAACTGTTTTTTGTTTGCTATAATTGTCATTTCTACCTCCACTTCCTCATTTCCAGAATTCGAACGCTCGCCAGCAGAAAAAAGGCGATCAGTGAACCGAAATACACCAGGTTCCGGGAGTCAATCACCCCTCTGGAGATATTATTCAAATGATAATCGATACTCAGGAACTGAAAAATTGAACCCAGGAATCCGGGCACAAAAATCAGAATCTTATCGAGTATGAATAAGATGAAGATAATCATAAAACTGATCAAAAACGCCGTAATCTGATTGTCGGTAATGGTACTGCCGAAAGTTCCGATCGCCGTATATGCGGCACCGACCAGCAGCAAGCCCAGATAACCGGACAACAGCGCCCCGATATCAATGTTATTACCGATCATCAGCAGTGTGAAAAAATGCACCAGTGTAAATGCCAACGCCGCTCCAACCAGCGTCAGGGCTGCCAGGAATTTCGCCACGATGATATCCCCGTCAGAGAAAGGCAGGGTTGTAATAAATTCCATGGTTCCGGTATTTTTTTCTTTGGCGATCAGGCTCATGGTAATCGCCGGCACAAAGAACAGGTAGACAATCGGTACGACGGAAAACAGGACCCGCAGATCGGATTCATTGATCAGGAAAAAAGTGCTCATGGCAAACCAGGCATTGATCAGTAAAAACACAAGCAGTGTGATATAGGCAACCGGGCTGTTAAAAAAGGAACTAACCTCCTTGCGGAAAAGAATCATGTAATTATTTCGCATTGTTTCCTCCTTCTATCGTTAGAGTCCGGAATACTTCTTCAAGGCTTGTCTTGTGGCGGCTCATCTCCAGTATTGTCCACTTATTTTTTACTGCATACCTGAAAATTTCTTCCCGCGGATCGACTTCGTTAGGATATTCCAGAACGGCCGTAACACTATCACCTTTTACTTCATACTGAGTGAGCAGAATACTGTCCTGAAAGGATTGGACCTTCCTGACCGATTCCTCAGTAGCGTTTTTCAATTCCAAAGTCAGACGGGTTTTGCCTTTGAAATCGCTCATCAGTTCATCCACAGTACCGTTGGCGACGATTTCACCTTTGTTGATAATGATCATACGGTCCGCTGTGGCCTGCATTTCCTGCAAAATATGGCTGGAAATAATCACCGTTTTCTCTTTCCCCAGATTACGGATCAATCTTCTGATCTCCGCAATCTGATTCGGATCGAGACCTGATGTCGGCTCATCCAGGATCAGGATTTTTGGATCATGGATGATCGCCTGGGCCAGTCCGGTCCTCTGGCAGTAACCTTTACTCAGCTCATTGATGTTTTTATGGACAACCCCCTTTAGGCCGCACAACTCAATGACGTCATTCAGGCGTGACCGGAAATGGTTTTTGTCAATCTCTCGCGCCCGGGCAACAAATTCAAGAAAATCATAGACCTGCATATCATGATACAATGGATTCATTTCCGGCAGATAGCCAATCATTCTGCGAATTTCCATCGAATCATCCAGGACATTTAAATCATCCACGAAAACATTCCCGGACGTAGGTGACAGGTACCCGGTAATGACTTTCAGGGTCGTCGTCTTTCCGGCTCCATTGGGACCTAAAAATCCCAGAATTTCGCCATTCTTGACTGAAAAGGAGACGTCTTCCACGGCTTTGACGTCCCCGTAATGTTTCACCAGATTGCGTATTTCAATCACGATGACCTCCTGTTTAGAAAGGGTTCACGTTTTGTTTTATCGATACAATTATATGCTAAATCCCAGTAAGTAATCATTTCACTTGACGCGGGTATCATTTTGGCAAATTTAACCAGGTCAAGCCCATCAAAAAGGGTTTTATATTCCACGTCGATTCCGGGTGCAACATCCAGGTCATGAAAGGAATCCATGATTTCACGAGTCGTCATTTCCAAAGCTTTTATAAAAAAGCGCCGCTCAAGATATTCACGCAGGATTTCGGATATCCGAAAATAATACTGCCGGATTTCATCTTCGGTTTTATACGGCCGGGATTTTAATTCCTCCAGCTTTCGAAAAGCCGTCATGTGAGGCGCTTCCAGATAATGTTCATCCGGTGGCGTCGTTGGCTGCTGCATTTTCCAGCGACGATAGTAAATCCACCAGCCAACTAAAATAGCGGCAATCAGCAAACCAAAAATGATAATCGTCCACGGCAGGATTTTCCGGATTGCGAACGGTGGTTTTATATCCTTCGGTTCGGTTGTTCCCGGCGGAAGCACAGAAATGACATCAACGACAAATTCGTCTGTCTGGAAAAGCAACGATGCGGAAGAATCGGCATCATTTACTGCCTGTAATTCCAATGCCGGTATAACCACTTTCCCAGTGTCGAAAACCGTCAATTCCAGAGACCATTCCTGCTGCAAACCACCTTTGATTTTTTTCGGCTCGGAAATATTTCGGTCAAGTAATTCCCATTCACCCAGTTTTTCTCTCAGTTCCGGAAATTCGAACCGGGTACCGGCAGGGTACCGCATAATCACATTCAGATGAACCCGATCCCCAATGGTGGCAATCGTTGTATCTACTGATGATTCAAGAGAAACAGATATTGGCTCTGCGTTGGCAGTAATTACCAAGAATAATGTTACTACAAATATTCGACCTGTTTTAAGCAACGCTTCCCTTAACAATATTTAGCGAAATCTCCTCTCCCGCATTTTGAAAAACTTCACCAGCGGTTCAACATAGGATTCACCGGCATCAATTTGCACCAAATCAATATTCATAGTTTTGGTTTCTTTGGAAAATATTTGCCGCTTCTCCTTAATATATTCCGAATATAATTTTGTAAAATTCCGGTCCAGCGTATTCACCCAAATTTCCTCACCGGTTTCTGCATCCCGCATTTTAACAAGACCAACCGGCGGAAGTTCCTGTTCACGTTTATCCAGCATCTGAATCGCAACCACATCATGTTTCTGATTCAAAACCCTGAGTGGTTTCATAAAATTATCATCATCAAAATCCGACACTACAAATACGATCGAACGGCGTTTCAGACCTTTCAACAGGTATTCCAGACCATTGGCGATATTCGTCTGTGTCGATTCGGGTTTGAAGTATAGCAGTTCCCGGATAACCCGCAGAACGTGGCCCCGGCCTTTGTGCGGCGGGATATATTTCTCGACCTTATCGGTAAAAATCAGCAGGCCGACTTTGTCATTATTCTTAATGGCAGAAAACGCCAGCAATGCGCAAATTTCTGCAGCAATCTCGCTTTTGAATTTTTCCTTTGAGCCAAATGCCCCTGATTTCGATGCGTCCACGACCAGCATGACATTCAGTTCGCGCTCTTCTTCATGAATTTTGACAAAAGGATGGTTATAGCGGGCAGTCACATTCCAGTCAATTGTACGAATATCATCACCATATTGATATTCCCGGACCTCGGCAAATTCCATACCCTGGCCCTTAAACACCGAATGATATTCACCGCTGAAGACATCATTGACCAGATGCCTGGTGTGCAATTCAATATAACGGACTTTTTTAAGTATCTCTTTGGGTATCATATCAATTCATTCGCTCAGATCACGTAATATTCATCACCGGTTCTCGTTATCTGACAGCAAACTAAAAGAGTAATGTGATAATTACTACGGAACCTCTACCGAATCAATAATGCGGCGGATAATCTGTTCAACCGTCACCTCTTCAGCTTCTGCCTCAAAGGTAGGAATGATCCGATGCCGGAGAATATCCCACATCACATCCCGTACATCTTCGGGCGTGACATAGCCCCTGCCCTCAATGAATGCCTTGGCTTTTCCGGCCATTGTCAAAAAAATCGAAGCCCTTGGAGATGCTCCGATATGAATCAGGTCCTTTAAATCAGCTAAATTATAGGCTTCCGGTTCACGGGTTGCAAACACAATATCCACAATATATTTACGGATTTTTTCATCAATATAGATCTCATCGACAACGTTCCGGGCCCGGATAATATCTTCGGGATTAATTAATGATTGAACTTCGATATAAGTATCGGAACGGGCCATGCGCTTGATGATTTCCAGTTCTTCTTCCTTATTGGGATAGTTCAGAACAACCTTCAGCATGAAGCGGTCCACCTGGGCTTCCGGCAGCGGATAGGTACCCTCCTGCTCAATCGGATTCTGGGTTGCCAGCACCAGAAAAGGATCATCCAGTTTATGGGTTTTATCCCCGATACTGACCTGCCGTTCCTGCATTGATTCCAGCAATGCCGACTGAACTTTTGCCGGCGACCGGTTAATTTCATCAGCCAGAATGATATTGCTGAAAATCGGCCCCTTTTTGGTCTCAAAGCTGCCTTTCTGCTGGTTATAAATCATCGTACCAATCAGGTCCGCCGGCAGTAGGTCCGGTGTAAACTGGATTCTTCGAAATGAGGTATTGATAATTTTCGCTAGTGTGCTGACAGTCAATGACTTCGCCAAGCCGGGGACACCTTCAAGGAGGATATGTCCATTGCATAACAACCCGATTAAGAGTCGCTCCACCATCAGGTTCTGACCGACAATCACTTTGGCCATTTCCTGTTTTAAAGTATGAACGAAGGTGCTCTCTTTTTGTATTTTTTTATTTAATTCTGAAAGATTGAAACTCATTCTCCCACCCCAGGTAATTTACTGTCCTTTGGTAATTGTTTGCATCTGCGGTATTTCATCCAGCGATTTTCCCAGATTTTCGATTTCCCATTGGGCTGACGGAACCAGCATATGGTCGGGATAGATTTTGATAAACTTCTCGTAACTGGTTTTGGCACTTTCATAATCATTCAAATCGTTGGCATATATGTATCCGATCATAAAACTGGCGTTTGGTGTTTTCGGATCCTCTGAATATTTCTCTAGAATCTGATTATAGGATTCAATGGATTTGGAAAAATCTTGCAGGTTGTTTTTATAAATCTCGGCCACGGAAAAAAGCGCGCGTATGGCCAGCGTATCCTGCGGAAAACGCTTTACAAGCTTCTGATAATGGGCGATTGACTCCACATATTTTTTATTGTTAAAGGATTCTCTGCCCAAATCCCAGTATCCCTCAGCTGTTTTAACTTTATCCCTCGAACAATTAACAAACATCATCATCAGTAATACAGTAACAGCAGTTGCTAATTTTTTCCCCATCGTTGTAACCTCCTTATGCGTTCGTAAATGTGACTATTCAATTGTCGCTTAATTTATCAAATTTCATTGTCCATACAAAGCTGAAATCCAAATTCAAATTATACAATTACATCAGTTTATTGTTCCCTTCAATCAACTTTTTACAAACCGAATTGTTCCATCGGCCGGATAAAATTCCCCAATCAACTGATAACAGGACTACTCCTGTTTTTAAAAAGCATAAGGGATTGAAAACTGCCATTGATAGGGTTGGTCTTTTTTCCCAAGGATCTTCGCAATGTCAATCCTTATCGGCCCTAGTGGAGTGGCAATTGTCAGGCCCAATCCGGCATCCCAACGATATGTCTTAATTAACGATGGCGATATGTTAGAAGCCAGATTTCCACCATCAATAAATATTTCACCGCCAAGAATCCAGAACAACGGAAAGCGGATTTCAGCGTTTGTCAAGACTTTTACATTATCAGCGCGGCCATCTAAAAATTTGTCATCTTCCCATCCTCGTAGACTAGTTCCGCCACCCAGGTAAAACTTTGCATACCCGGGAATGCCTTTTGCGCCCAAGGGTTCTTGGTATCCGATTTTTCCACGATATGCAAATACAACTTTTCTCCAAAGCGGTATATATTGACTGAATGATGTTTCGAGCCAGTAATAATCCTGGGTTCCGCCCAGAATCGTTCCCACAATTTTCCCGTCAAATGTATAAACAGTTCCTTTTGTAGGAAAAAGAAAATTATCACGGTAATCCCGGCGAACCTGGAATGTAAATGCCTGTTCATTAGCTTCGGTGGTAGTATCCCGCTTTTCACCGGTAATTAAATCGGTGTAAGATACATATTGAATTACGAACCCAATACTGGAAAAAAATCGTCTGTCTGGCTGGTATATCAACGCTGTTTCCAGGCCAGATTTTTCTAGTGTCCTATTATCAACCCCCTGATTTTTATAAAATAATTTAAAGGAAGTAGATGACCTGAAACCAAATAGCCAAGGCTCGATGTAAGTTACCGCAGTGTTAATCGCAGGACGGTTAAATTTATTTGTATAAATTACGGATAATCCAATATCCAGACTTAGTTTACTTCCTCTTCTCGCAATATTGCGGTGCAGCCACTTACCATCCAGTGAAAAAGAAGTATACTCACTACCTTCAGCAATTCCCTTTTCCTGCCCAAAACCCACACTGCCACCCAGATAGCGCATATTCAGTTCCCGGACATCCACTTGAAGATTTAATGTGTGTTTCGTTGTATCAATCTCGGATGGCCGAATATTAACACTGGAAAACAACCCGGTCTCAAATATATGTTTTTTTGACAAATCAATCTTTTTTTGCGAGTAAAGATCTCCCGGTTTCAACAATATTTCCCGCTCGATTGGTTTGATTTTAACCAATTTATTATTTGCAATTTTAACAGTCCCGATTTTCATGGTCGGGTTCTCAGTGATGTGAATAAACAGGTGAATTCCACTGTTT
>JAHJGX010000156.1 GCA_018824205.1 bacterium | reverse complement strand
TGTATTCCAAGTATCTGAGTGTATAATGCTTTGTCTTCCATACTCTAAATTATTCATTTTTTCAACTTTT
Organism: bacterium; assembly: GCA_018824205.1. GTDB lineage: Bacteria > Fidelibacterota > UBA2242 > UBA2242 > UBA2242 > B118-G9. The sequence goes on along the minus strand of JAHJGX010000156.1, from coordinate 4,085 downwards.
CCACACATTTCTCGGAAGAACCAAAAATATATCAGTGGCAATCCTTCGGTGATGGCGTCCTGGGTGAATACCCGGTGCTCAAGGTTGACGGTGATACGACTTACTGTACCGTTTCTCATATTGTTTATGGCGATAGCCTTCAGGGATTCCACTGGTTTGCCGGGGATGAAGGCGATTCACTGACCCTGGAATCCAATATCGGCTATATATCTACAACACCGGAAGTCGGATTTCGCGAATTGGATGTGGCCCAACAGGTAATCGATGATATTTCGAATAATCGGCAACACAGCCAGTATTGACTGGCTTTTCCGATTCGAGCCGACCATGACTATCGTTTCGATCGTCTTAGTTTTTATTCTTCCGATTCAGACAGTCAGCAGTACTGGCCGCGGCTGGAGATAAGATATCAGACGACAAATGTAGAACCGGAGTTGGTTGAGGAACTCCCCACAGAATTTTATCTTTTTACGAATTATCCTAATCCCTTCAATGCCGCAACGACAATCAGATATGAGATCCCCGAGACCAGTCCGGTGATAATATTAATTTATGATATTAATGGACGACTAGTAGAGGTACTGGAAAATACAAACAGGCAACCGGGTAAATATTCCGTAACCTGGAATGCTTCGAATGTTAGTTCAGGTGTATATCTATATCGGCTTCAAGCTGGTGGCTTTCAGCAGGTCAAAAAGTGTTTGTTGGTGAAGTAGCAAATAGAAGAACTATTCTCTTCGTTTTCCCTCGTTACGTCGCTCTGTGTGGTAACGACAGTGGTTGGTTAATTACCGTCGCAAAAAGGAGGCTTATGTGAACAGGTATTCTCTGTTTTTTCTTGCTACAATTATCTGCTTCGTTGGACTATTTTCAAAACCATTCTCTCAGGATAATTCGTTTACGATTGGTTCAGACAGAGATAAAGTCTATTACAGTGTCTGCACGGGAGACTATTATGGTAACTATTCAGACTATACATCGCCGATCCTGTATCAAGGTACGGCTCCTTTGTGGAAACCGACAACTAATAAACATGATACAATGATTTACAGTATTCAGAAATTGGACGGGAGAGTATGTTCGTATAATTTTGAATATGATGGATACTGGGTAGATATAAGTCATTGGACATTATCTGCCGGTGATGATGAAAGTAATGACCACGGTCCTCAAGAAGCGTACAAAACATATTTATCGTTTGACATTTCTTCGTTGCTCTAATCCATTGACATTATATCTGCTAATCTAAAAGTGTATCAATGGCGATCATTCGGAGATGGCGTTCTGGGTGAATACCCGGTGCTCATGGTTGACGGTGATACGACTTACTGTACCGTTTCTCATATTATCTATGGTGACAGTCTTCAGGGATTTCACTGGTTCGCCGGCGATGAGGGTGATTCACTGACCCTGGAAGCCAATATCGGTTATATCTCTACAACGCCGGAAGTCGGATTTCGCGAATTGGATGTGGCCCAACAGGTAATCGATGATATTTTGAATAATCGGCAACACAGCCAGTATCGACTGGCTTTTCCGATTCGAGCCGATCAAGACTATCGACATGATATTCTCTATTTTTATTCCGCTGATTCAGACAGTCAGCAGTATTGGCCGCGACTGGAGATAAGATATCAGACGACAAATGTAGAACCGGAGTCGGTTGAGGAACTTCCCACAGAATTTTGTCTTTCTCCGAATTATCCTAATCCCTTCAATGCCGCAACGACAATCAGATATGAGATCCCCGAAACCAGTCCGGTAGTATTATCAATCTATGATATTAACGGACGATTGATAGAAATGCTGGAAAACACAACGCGGCAGCCGGGCAAATATTCCGTGACTTGGAATGCTTCGAATGTTAGTTCGGGTGTCTATCTGTACCGGATTCAGGCCGGTGGGTTTCAGCAAGTTAAGAAATGTTTACTTGTGAAATAGTACCTCCTTCTTAAAAGGTCAACAGAATCCCTCTTTACTTTGTGAAGAGGGAGTTTTTATTGAACAATTTTGCATTTCAGGTAGTTATACGTAAGGCAAGTAAATAAATTGAAACAGGCGATTCGGTTTGGCTTTTTGGTAAAATACAATTAAAATTACGCAATGTTTAAATCTGGAAAAGGATTCGTTTCAAATGCTTAAAAAACTGGGCCTGTTTACTCTGCCGATCCTGATATCGGTTGTTGCATTTGCGGAAAATATCGAATTGTTGTCTGTCAATAAAAGTACCGCGCTATTACGAACCGGTTCGGTCTATCATCGGCTCTCGGTTCAGCAGAGCGACAGTGATACCGTTGTAGTTGATACATTGTTTTATTTTCAGCCTCCTTCCAGCAATGCGAGCTATGATGACTATTTAGGAAATTATCAGGGAGCTACCGATACCTGTATCAACTGGTTTACCATGCTGGCGCCGGGAAAGGTCACGAAGCTGATGATGCAGAACAGCTCTGCTGGTACAGCGGATTGGTTTTTATGGGCGCCAGCTGTTGAAAAAGGTGTATATAAATTTCCCAACGAGAGCGGTGTCAGCCAACTCTTGGAACAACCAGCGGGTTATCCTTGTATTGAACTGAAAATGTCGCAACAAACTATGGACAGCTTGCTTTGGAATACCTATGATCTGGAACAACCTGAAAATAACAGTGTTATCGAATTGGATTCATCGCAGTTAGATTTCTGGGTTGGATATCAATTGTACAATACTGGAAATCCCAAAATCTGGCAGGATGGTGTTTACCATTATCCCTGGAACGAGGGAAATTGCCGAAGTTTTTCAACTTTGAAAGATAGTACGGGATGGTACCGAAATGTACAGCCGGGGACCGACAACTGGGTGGCCCATATGATGCAGGTAGAAGTTGTTTATGAATTCATTCCACCGATTATTTCGGATTTACCGGATCTGTGTGACACCTTCTCGGAAAACCGGACTATCCGGGCGGAGGTTGTAGAACTTGAAGGGGATGGATTTGATGTCTTTCTGACCAGGAAAGTTGGCGTCAACGGCTTGTCAGACACCCTGGCGATGGACTACGACAGTGATAACTACTTCTGGGCCAATATAATTTACAACATAGGTGATACATTGTATTATTATGTCTGGGCTGAAGATTCTACCGGAATGGTTCAGAGTTCGAACCGGAAATCCTTTGTTTGTGTCGAACCACCGCAGGAAACGAATATCCTGTTTATTGATAACTCGGCATTAAAGACCGGAAACAGGTATATTGAGGCATTGAACAGCCGTGGTTTTGACTATTATTACTGGAATATAGCCGACCATAACGGGATCGATACGACGGTGATTTATTACCCGGATTTTCTGACATTGATTGTTCTCGATGGTGAAGAGATGATTCTTCCGGTTACCAGTATTGTCGAACAGGATATTTATAGGATTGCCGGATTCCTGGACAGTGGAGGTAACCTGCTGGTTGTGGATATGGATCTATTATATCGCTGGGAAATTATTGGCAGCGACCGATTTAAGGCAGGGGATTTTGCCTATGATTACCTGGGAATTGAAGACTTTATCAGTGATCCCGATGAGGATTTTTCCATGGCCGGTGGGACCGCTGATACCCAGATGCTGAGCAAGAGCGGAAATCCGGTCACATCCGAGTTTTCGGTCGATTCAATCGCTTACGGACCCATCCGTTACCAACTTGGGGATTCGGCGATCGAGAACTGGGCGGATTATATCGAACCTTCAAATGTGGCTTTGCAGATATTTAGAGGAGATTCTTCAAAAAATGGGATGGCGGTATGTCTGGAAACCGAGTATTTTCGGACAGCCTCCTTTTTTGTGCCTATTGAATTAGCGCAGGATACGGCTGATTTTTATTCTCTTCTCGACAGTACACTTACCTGGCTCAATGAAAATACCACGCGTCTCGATACAACGTTCAGTAAAATCAATGGAAAGCAGCATCCGGCAATCAATTCATCGTTTCGATTAAATAATAACTATCCTAACCCATTTAATCCGACGACAACCCTGAGTTTTGAACTGCGAAATACTGAAAATGTTTCTTTGAAAATATACAACCTGCGGGGAGAACAGGTCGCTGAAATACTGAATC
>JAHJGX010000155.1 GCA_018824205.1 bacterium | reverse complement strand
GCCGGCATCAGGCGCAGGACTGTTTTATGAGTACAATTCAGTAAAACCTTTTTTTTCAGGCAATGCTGCACAATATCTGCGCCCGGGATTGTCAGTTCCATTCCCAGCATCAATCCGATACCGCGGATTTCTTTTATTATAGTATATTTAGTTTTCAGGGCATCCAGTTTTTGTCTCAGGTAGTCACCCATCCTCGTCGCATTTTCCAGCAGGTTTTCATCGGCGATGGCATTTAATACGGCAATACCGGCGGAACATGCCAGTGGATTTCCGCCAAAAGTCGATCCGTGACTGCCGGGTTTTAATATGTCGCAATATTTTCGTTTTACCGCAAATGCACCGATCGGAATTCCGCCACCCAGGGATTTTGCCATGGTCAATACATCGGGCTCGACGTCAAAATGCTGATAGGCAAAGAGTTTGCCGGTACGGCCAATCCCGGTCTGAACTTCGTCCAGAATTAAAAGGGCGTCATGATCGTTACACAATTGCCGGGCAGTTTCCATGAATTCCGGTGTAATCGGTACAATGCCGCCCTCACCAAGAATCGGCTCAAACATAATCGCAGTAACGTTTTCAGTCATCATGCTTTTCAACATATCGACATTGTTCACCTCACAGTATTCAAAGCCGCCGGGCAGCGGATCGAATCCGTCGTGATATACCGGCTGTCCCGTGGCAGTCACTGCGGCAATAGTCCGCCCGTGGAAGGAATCCTTTAAAGTGATAATCGTCTTCTTATTCGGATTGCGCTTGCGAACCAGTTTGATGGCCCCCTCATTGGCTTCGGCGCCGCTGTTACAAAAAAACACCTGACCGTCGAAGGTATTTTCAATAATCAACTTCGCAAGTTCGCCCTGGGCATTATTGTAATAGACGTTGGGTACATGAATTATCTCATAAAGCTGTTTCTGCACCGCTTCAACGACTTTCGGATGACAATGCCCCAGGTTTCCGGCCCCGAAACCGGGAAAAAAATCCAGATATTCCCGGCCTTTATCATCCCAGACCGCTGATCCCTGACCTTTCACAATCGTGATCGGCTGACGGGTATAGGTATTCAACACATATTTATCGAATGTTTTCTGATCCATCTTTCAATATCTCCGTTCCTATTCCTTCTCTTGTGAAAATTTCCAGCAATAGCGAGTGATCGATGCGTCCATCCACAATATGCCCCTTGTTGACGCCGAATCTCAAGGCACTCAGACAGGAGGTAACTTTCGGTATCATCCCGCCGGTTATGACGCCTTCGGTAATCAAGCGTTCAGCTTCTGCGCGGGTAAGTGTACTGATAATACTTTTCCCGTCAGCGGGATTCTGAAGAATCCCCGCGGTATCGGTCAGATAAACCAGTTTCCGCGCCCCGATTGACGAGGCTATATCGCCGGCCACGACATCGCCGTTCACGTTATATGTCAGATCATTATCACCGATACCAATCGGCGCAATTACCGGGATTTTTCCCTGATCCAGAAGGGCATTCAGTATTGGTGCATTGATATAGCGGACGCTGCCGACATAGCCGATATCCACTTTTTTTCCATCCACTTCAGGCATCATTTTATCGACCCGGATCAGGCTGTCATTCATTCCATACAGACCGACAGCACTGCCGTCCATTTTATTCAGAAGATTGACGATTTGAGAATTGATCTTATGGGCCAAAATATCTTCAACGATATCCATTGTTTCACGATCTGTAACCCGCAGACCGTTCACAAACTCCGCCTTCGTTCCCCGCCGTTTCATGGCAGCTGTAATGGCCGGGCCGCCGCCATGCACAATTACCGGACGCCAGCCCACATATTTCATGAAAACAATATCCATCAAAACTTTGTCCATCAGGGTTTCATCGGTCATGATACTGCCACCGAACTTGATGACGATTTTTTTGCCCTGAAAGGCCTTGATGTAGGGTAAGGCTTCGATCAGGACGTCCGCTTTTCCAATATATTCACGCATATCCGCAGGATTCCTTATGTATGATATTCAGCATTGATCTTGACATACTCGTAAGATAAATCCGAAGTATAAACCAGGGCGGATTCCTCCCCGGTGTAAACATCTAAAATTATATCCAATTCGACCGGTAACATCAGTTGCTTCATCGTATCTTTGTCCAGTTTTACCGGACTACCGTTTTGATATATATAAACACCGTTAATCCGGAGGTCGGCTTTATCGGGATCGAATACCACGTCCACCATTCCGGCCGCCGATAAAATCCGGCCCCAGTTGGGATCCTGTCCAAAAATAGCTGTTTTTACCAGCGCCGAATTGGCAATGCCAAAGGCCATTTTCTTTGCATTTTCAAAAGTATCGACCTTGTCAATATGAATCGTAACGAACTTAGTCGCACCTTCACCATCTTTGACGATGGATTTGGCCATTTCCAGGGATAATGTCATCAACACATCATGAAACAATAACGCGTCCTCGGTTCCGGGCTGAATAATCGGATTGCCTGCCAGCCCGTTGGCCATTATCAAAGCCGTATCGTTGGTACTGGTGTGTCCGTCTACGGTAATCATATTAAAGGTTTTTTCGACGCATTCAGTGAATATTTCATCCAGTAACTCATGGTCGATGTCCGCGTCGGTCGTCACAAAGGCCAGCATCGTCGCCATGTTCGGCTGAATCATACCGGAACCTTTAGTGATGCCACTGATCGTCACTTCAATTCCTTGAATATTAATCTGCACACCAAAACTCTTCTCAACCGTATCGGTCGTCAGAATCGCTTCGGCACAACCGCTTCCACCTTCTTTCGATAACTGTTGTGAAAGTGCTTTGATACCGGCAGTCATTTTCTCCATATCCAGTAATTCTCCGATCACGCCGGTACTGGAAGCCAGAATCAAATCCCCAGGGATATTAATTCTATCCGAGAGCATCTGAATCGTATCGTGAGTATCCTTCAAGCCCTGCTGACCGGTTCCGGCATTGGCATTCCCGGAATTAATGATCAATGCCTGCAGCATATTGCCTGATTTTTTCAATGATTCCATCGCCACTTGCAACGGTGCGGCCTTGACCATATTTTTCGTAAACTTCACCGAGCTCTTGGCCGGTACGTTGCTTTTTATAATGCATAAATCTTTACGTTTTCGTTTAAACCCGGCCCGCATGGCGGCAGCGGTGTATCCTTTCGGATCGGTGATTTTAGGATTCTGTATAAATTTCATTATTGCTCCGTTAATTAAGTCCCAGGGTTTCATCCAATCCCAACATCAGATTCATATTCTGAACCGCCTGGCCCGCAGCGCCCTTGATCAAATTATCGATCGCGCTCATCAGGATCAGCCGGTTCCCGGAAATTACCATACCGATATCACAATAATTCGTATACACAACATGCTTAATTTCAGGTACTTTGCCCTTTTCCATTACGCGGACAAAGGGTTCATTTTTATAGCTATTCTGATATAGTTCCTGTAAATCACCAACCGTTAATGGTCCGGTCAATTCAGTATAGATCGTATTATAGATACCCCGCGTCATCGGGACGAGATG
>JAHJGX010000154.1 GCA_018824205.1 bacterium | reverse complement strand
ATATGGTAATGCCCGGTGACCGGATCACGATGGAGATAGAATTAATTACGCCGATAGCGATGGAGAAGGAATTGCGATTTGCGATTCGTGAAGGTGGTCGCACTGTCGGTGCTGGCGTCGTAACCGAAATCTTGGAGTAAGGAGTTTCACGTGCCTGGACAAAGAATAAGAATAAGTCTCAAAGCATATGATCACAATCTTTTGGATCAAAGCACCAGAAAGATTGTTGCTACTGCGAAATCAACCGGCGCTGTTGTTTCCGGCCCAATACCGTTACCGACAACGCGTACGGTATACACTGTTCTGAGATCGCCCCACGTGAATAAGAAGTCAAGAGAGCAGTTTCAGACAAAAATCCATAAGAGACTAGTAGATATCTTGAATTCAACCTCAAAGACGGTTGATGCTCTTATGAGATTGGATCTTCCTGCTGGTGTAGATATTGAGATAAAGGTATAACGGAAGAAGACCTATGTTAGGAATTATCGGAAAAAAAATTGGAATGAGTCAGGTTTTTGAACAGAACGGCACAATGGTGCCGGTGACTGTCGTTGAAGCTGGACCATGCCAGGTTGTACAGGTGAAAACACCTAAAAAAGACGGCTATTCTGCTGTGCAGTTGGGCTTTGAAAAGAAACCGGAGAAACGGATTAATAAACCGATGCTGGGACATTTCAAAGCAACAAGTACGGAGCCTTATCGTTTTCTGTCGGAAATCAAGGATTTTGAAGGTGATAATTCAAAACCTGGAGATATGATTACCGTTGATTTATTTAAAATCGGCGATACGGTAAAAGTGTCTGGTGTTACAAAAGGTAAAGGATTTCAGGGAGTTGTCAAACGCTACAATTTCAAAGGCGGCCCAAAAAGTCACGGTCAGAGCGACAGGCACCGGGCACCGGGATCTATTGGCGCTTCGGCCTATCCGTCCCGTGTTATTAAGGGGATGAAAATGGCCGGAAGAATGGGTGGTGACAATAAAACAGTCCGAGGACTTTCCATCGTCAAAATCGATACAGAGAACAATTTACTCTATATTAAAGGCGCTGTACCTGGAACAAGGAATAGTATTGTAACAATACGGAGGCAGGAACGGTGAGCGTAGAATTTACTATTTATAAAAAAGACGGGATGGAATCCGGCCAGAAACTGACATTCAAAGATGCAGCTTTTGATGTGGAACCCCATGATCATTCGATATTTCTCGCAGTAAAGACCGAAATGACCAATTCGCGTCAGGGAACCAGTTCAACCAAAACACGTGCGGAAGTAAGTGGCGGTGGCCGTAAACCCTGGAAGCAGAAGGGCCGTGGCGGCGCCCGTGCAGGTTCCAGTCGTAGTCCGGTCTGGGTTGGTGGTGGTCGTGCTTTCGGTCCCAAGCCGAAATACTATAACATGAAAATCAATAAAAAGGTAAAGACCCTGGCCCGGAAAAGCGCGTTGGCTTATAAATTTAAAGAGGGTGCTATCAAAGTTGTCGAGGATTTCAAGTTTGAAGAGGCCAAAGCCAAAACAATGCGTGAGATGCTGATTGCCTTTGGAATTGAGAACAAACGGATCACGTTATTGGCAACGAATGTGAGTGAAAACCTCTATCTGGCAACACGAAATTTTTATAATATCCTTCTGGTTGAAGCAGAAAGAGCGTCAACATATGATATGTTGGATTGCGAAGTACTGCTGGTAGATAAAGAAGGATTGGAAAAATTAAATAGCCGGCTTCTGATTAAATAATAGGGATTGAATAATGTCGATAAAAGGTACCATCATTATTGAACCGATTTTGACCGAAAAAATCAACAAGCTTCAGGAAACTGAGCGAAAGTATGGTTTCAGGGTTCATTCGAAAGCCAATAAAATTGAAATCAAAAAAGCCGTCGAAGACCGTTTCGGTGTAAAAGTTGAAAAAGTTGCTACTATGAATGTACAGGGGAAAACCAAGCAGATGACTGTACGTAGTGGCGGACGGGTTATCCGTACAAGTGGCAAACGCTCCGATTGGAAAAAAGCGATTGTTACATTGAAACAGGGTGAAAAAATAGATTTCTATCAAGGAGAAACTGCGGTATAGTATCATGGGTATAAAGAAAATCAAACCAACAACTCCGGGACAGCGTTTTAAATCGGTTGATACTTTTGAAGATATCACCACAACAACGCCAGAAAAAAGTCTGCTCACACCGATGAAAAGCTCCGGTGGGCGTAATAACAGAGGCCGTGTGACTTCACGCAGACGTGGAGGCGGACATAAACGTGCGTATCGTATTATCGATTTTAAACGCGATAAACACGATATCGAGGCAACTGTCAAGACCATTGAATATGATCCGAACAGATCCTCACGCATTGCGCTGCTCAACTATTCAGACGGCGAAAAACGTTATATTATTGCACCCGATGGATTGCAGGTTGGTAATGTTATTGTTTCCGGACCGGATGCTCCAATTAAAATGGGAAATTCACTACCCTTAAAGAATATTCCGGCGGGTACGTTTGTCCATAACATTGAACTGAAGCCCAAAAAAGGCGGTCAGATTGCCCGGGGAGCCGGTACATCTGCTCAGATAATGGCCAAGGAAGGCAAATATGTAACATTGAAAATGCCTTCCGGCGAAATACGTCTCGTTTTGGCTGAATGTTTTGCGACCATTGGTCAAGTAAGCAATAAAACCCATGAAAATATCAGTTTGGGTAAAGCAGGACGGAACCGCTGGTTGGGACGACGTCCGAAAGTGCGTGGGGTTGCCATGAACCCAATTGACCATCCGATGGGTGGTGGTGAAGGTAAAAGCTCCGGCGGCCGGCATCCGACTACACCGTGGGGAAAACCGACAAAGGGATACAGAACCCGCAAGAAGAATCATCCCAGTAATAAATTTATCGTCAAAAGACGCACCAAATAATTAGGGAGAATACAGAATGAGTCGTTCACTAAAAAAAGGACCCCATTTAGATGTCAAGCTGCTCGGAAAGATCAACGAGATGAACGAATCCGGTAAAAAGAAGGTTGTTAAAACCTGGGCAAGACGATCGACAATATCTCCAGAATTTGTTGGTCATACATTTGCGGTGCACAACGGGAATAAATTTATTCCAGTCTTCGTTACGGAAAATATGGTAGGACATAAATTAGGCGAGTTTGCTCACACCCGAACATTCCGTGGACACGCCGGATCTGAAAAAAAAAGGTAAGAAATAGGTATTATGGAAGCGAAAGCAATTAGTAGACACGTAAGACAATCGGCACGTAAAGTTCGTCTGGTGGCCGATATGGTACGCGAAAAAAATATAGAATTTGCTCTGAATGCCCTTCATTTCAGCAACAAAAAGGCATCTGAGACTGTTGAAAAAACGATTCGCTCAGCTGTATCGAATCTGATGAATCTGGAGGGTGGCTCCGGAGTAGAGCCCGAAGATTTATTTGTTAAGACCATTTTTGTTGATGAAGCAGGTATCGCACGGCGCTTTAGAGCGGGTTCTATGGGACGTGCATCAATTATACGGAAACGATCCAGTCACTTGACGGTAATCGTAGCCGAAAAAGAAAACAAGAAAAAGAAAAAATAACGGGAGGTTGCTTGGGTCAGAAAGTTCATCCTATCGGATTTCGAATCGGATTTAATAAAACCTGGAGCAGTAACTGGTTTGACGAACGGAACTATACAGAAAAGTTAACCGAAGATTTAAAACTTCGCCGTTATATTCTGAAACGTTTACCAAATGCCGGTGTCAGTGGAGTGGATATTCATCGTACATCGAAAAAGATTACGATTTCGATCAACACATCCCGTCCGGGTATTGTTATTGGCAGAAAAGGTGAAGAAGTTGACCTGCTTCGTCTCGAACTTCAGAAATTGACCAATACCGATGTACAGGTAAACGTCAATGAGATTAAACGGCCGGAACTGGATGCCGTACTGGTTGGAAATAATATTGCTGCCCAGATCGTAAAAAAGGTATCGTTTAGACGAGCTGTTAAAAAAGCGATTCAGGCAACCATGCGGATGGGCGCTGAAGGTATTCGTGTGCAGTGCAGCGGACGTCTTGGTGGCGCCGAAATGTCGCGCACGGAAACCCACCGTGAAGGAAGAGTTCCGCTGCATACATTACGAGCAGATATAGATTATGCTTCAATTACTGCCCATACAACATACGGCTGTATCGGTATCAAAGTCTGGATTTGTAACGGTGAATCATACAATAAAATGCAATAAGGGATTATAAACATGCTGGCACCTCGCAAAGTAAAACATCGCAAGCAACAAAAAGGAAGAATGAAAGGTCTGGCTACCCGAGGCAATGAAGTCAGTTTCGGACATTTCGGACTGAAAGCCCTCGAACCTGGTTGGATCACAAGCCGACAGATTGAAGCTGTTCGTGTTGCGATTACCCGAAAAGTACGTAAACATGGAAAAATGTGGATACGGATATTTCCGGATAAGCCGATCACAAAAAAACCGGCTGAAACCCGGATGGGAAAAGGCAAAGGCGTTCCGGAATATTGGGTAGCGGTTATCAAACCGGGTCGGGTTCTGTTTGAAGTAGAGGTAGCGGATTATGAACAGGCAAAAGAGGCCTTCTCCACGGCTGTACACAAACTGCCGATCAAGACAAAAGTCGTATCAAGACGCGAAGTAGGAGCGTAGTGTGAAGAAAAGTCAATTAAGAGATATGTCAATTGCGGAGCTGGAAGCCAATCTTCAGGATAATATGACAGCACTGGAAAACCTTCGGTTTCAAAAAGCACTGCAGCAGTTGGAAAACCCGTTGAAAATCAAACAGGTTCGTCGGGAAATCGCCCAGATAAAAACCGTTTTGCATGAATCAAAGCTGGGCATCGAACGACAGGGTAAACAGGGTAACTAAACACAGGAACAGAGAAGATGGAATCAGGCACAAATAAAAAATCTCTCATCGGTAAAGTCGTTAGCAATAAAATGGATAAAACCATTGTTGTTACAATTGAAAGAACTGTGAAGCATTCGGTCTATGGAAAATATATTCGCAGAACTTCCAAGTGTTACGCCCATGATCCCGAAAATAAATGTCAGATTGGGGATGTCGTTCGGATAGAAGAATCCCGGCCGCTCAGCAGAAATAAACGCTGGAATTTGGTAGAAGTATTAGATCGCTAGGATGAAAGATTAAGGGGAAGTTCCGATGATACAGCAAGAAACAAGGATGAATGTTGCCGACAATACAGGAGCCAAAAAAGTTCTGTGTATTCGGGTATTGGGTGGTTCAGGACGGAGATATGCGTCGATTGGTGATATAGTTATCGTAACTGTAAAGCAGGCGTCACCAAACGGAATGGTTAAAAAAGGTGAAAAATCCAAAGCCGTAATCGTCCGGACAAAGAAAGAAATTCGTCGCAAAGATGGTTCCTATATTCGGTTCGATGATAACGCTGCGGTGCTGATTGACAACAATTTAGAACCTCGCGGAACCCGTATTTTTGGGCCGGTGGCCAGAGAACTGCGCGAAAAGAACTATATGAAAATCGTATCAATGGCCCCTGAGGTACTTTAAAGGAGAAATAGGATGATTCGAATTCGGAAAAGCGATATGGTAAAAGTTATTTCCGGTAATTATAAAGGTAAAACCGGACGGGTATTGAAGGTCTATCTGGATACCGATCGGGTTATTGTTGAAGGTGTGAATTTTATAAAACGGCATACACGTCCCAGCCAGAACAATCAGCAGGGCGGAATTGTGGAAAAAGAAGCGCCGATTCATGTATCGAACATTGCACTCCTTTTTAATAATAAACCGACTAAAGTTGGGTACAAAACACTGAAAGATGGAAAAAAGGTTCGCTATTCAAAAGAGACCGGCGAAGTAATTGACGCTAATTAGAGGAGTCATAAGTGGCTAAGAAAGCAGAATATAAACCAAGACTTTTAGAACTATACAAGACGACCGTTGTGCCGGCAATGATCAAGAAGTTTGGTTACAAAAACATTATGGAAGTTCCCAAACTGCAGAAAATAAGTCTGAATATTGGTGTCGGTAAATCCAAAGAAGAACCGGCAGCCCTGAAACATGCCCAGGAAGATATTCGAATTATTACTGGTCAGCAACCGGTTGTCACACGTGCTAAAAAAGCAATATCGAATTTCAAAATCCGCCAGGGTGATCCCGTAGGATGCAGTGTGACCCTGCGTCGGTTTACGATGTATGAATTTTTTGACAGGCTGATTTCGATTGCATTGCCGCGGGTTCGCGACTTTTCCGGATTGCCGGATAAGGCATTTGATGGTCGCGGAAATTACAATATGGGCATCAAAGAACAGATTATCTTTCCCGAAATTGATTATGATAAAGTTGATAAAATTCGCGGAATGAATATTACATTGACGACAACAGCAAAAACCGATGCGGAAGCACATGAACTTCTGACACTGTTCGGATTTCCATTTAAAAAACGACCAGTAAAAGATGAAACCGCAGGGGAGAATATCTGATATGGCAAAAAAATCCATGATCGCTAAAGCGAAGCGTAAACCAAAATTCTCTACCCGGACAAACAACAGATGTTCGGTTTGTGGCAGACCGCGTTCATATTACCGTAAATTCGGCCTGTGTCGTTTATGTTTCAGAGAGTTAGCTCTCAAGGGTGAAATTCCAGGTATTACAAAAGCTAGCTGGTAAAACAGGAGATATTTAAATATGCCAGTCACAGATCCAATTTCTGATTATCTTACACGAATTCGTAATGCATTGGCCGCGAATCACCGCTGGGTTGATATTCCGGCTTCCAATATGAAAAAACGGATTTCATTAATTTTAAAACATGAAAAGTATATTAAGGATTTTATCCTGATAAACGATGGCAAGCAGGGACTAATCCGTGTCTATTTAAGATACGGCAAAGACGGGACCCCGATCATCGAAGGGCTGAAACGTATTAGCAGTCCGGGGCGTCGAAAATATGTAAATGCTACCGCTGTACCGCGAGTTTTGACAGGGCTGGGTGTTGCAGTCTTGTCAACACCGATTGGTGTGGTTACCGATAAAATCGCCCGTAAGAATAACGTCGGCGGCGAAGTGCTGTGTCATATTTGGTAATGCTTTTAAGCAAGGAGTAAACTGTGTCTAGAATCGGTAAAAAACCCATACCAATACCAGAAAATACTGAAGTGGCGATAAGCGCCAATACAATTACTGTTAAAGGTCCCAAAGGCGAACTGACCTGGGAATATCCATCTGAAATCATTGTTGTTCAGGAAGATAAAGAAATTGTCGTGACCCGTCCCAGTGACAGCAAAACCCATCGTTCACTCCATGGCCTTACCCGAATGCTAATTGCTAATATGATTGAAGGCGTTACCAAAGCTTATGAAAAAACGTTGGAAATCACCGGAGTTGGGTATTCCGCTGAAATACGCGGCAAATCTCTCATAATAAATATTGGATTTTCTCACGCCGTTTTAATAACACCGACGGAAGGTATTACACTTACGGTTCCAAAGAACCTGACCATAACAGTCAGTGGAATAAATAAGCAGCAAGTCGGCCAGATGGCGGCGAAAATCCGATCGGTTAAACCTCCGGAACCGTACAAAGGAAAGGGTATCCGTTATCAGGGAGAAAAAATACGCAGAAAAGCCGGTAAAAAAGTTGGTGTGAAATAGGGGATTTCGGAATGAGTACGAAAAAAAGTGAAAAAATACAATCAAGACTTCGCCGTAAGGGCCATATTCGAAAACATATCAACGGTACGGCAGAGCGTCCTCGCCTGGCAGTCTATCGCAGTCTGAGCCACATTTATGCACAATTAATCGATGATCAGTCTGAAAAATCGATTATATCTGTTTCAGATCTTTCACCGGATATCAAGGCAAGTATAAAAAAGGGTACGACTAAAACCGATAAAAGTGTTATGGTTGGCGAACTTATTGCTAAAAAAGCAATCGAAAAGAAGATAATTAATGTTGTGTTTGATCGTGGCGGATTCAAGTATCATGGCCGTATAAAAGCGTTAGCCGATGCCGCCCGAAAAGCCGGATTGGAATTTTAATCTCAAAGGAGTATCAAATTGAAATCAGTCGATCCCACTCAGTTGGAACTGCTCGAAGAAAAAGTGATAAAAATAAACCGTGTAGCAAAAGTAGTTACCGGTGGTCGCAGATTTAGTTTTAATGCCGTTGTCGCTGTCGGTGACGGTAAAGGATATGTTGGCATTGGATTGGGAAAAGCACTTGAAGTGACGACTGCAGTTTCCAAGGGTAAAGAGAACGCCAAGAAAAGCATTGTGAAGATTCCGGTGATAAATGGTACCATTCCCCATTCCATTCAGGCAAAGTACGGCGCTGCTGTGGTTATTCTGAAGCCAGCATCACCCGGTACGGGAATCATTGCCGGTGGTCCTATTCGTGCGATCATGGAGCAGGTTGGTGTCCGGGATATTTTATCCAAATCCCTTGGCTCAAATAACACTCACAATATTGTAAAAGCAACCATGCGTGCTTTGCAGCAGTTAAAAGATCCCTATATGGTTGCTCATAAACGAGGAATGACGCTTCAGGAGATATTTGGTTCATGAGTAAAAAATTAAACGCAACATTGCGTATAACGCAGATTAGAAGTTCTATTGATTATCGTCAGCGGGCCCGGAAAACCCTCGAAGCGCTGGGCATTAAACGGATGCATCATACGGTGGAACAACCGGATAATCCGGCAATCAGAGGGATGATTAAGGCGATCGAACATTTATTAAAAGTCGAAGAAGTTAAGGAATAGTTATGAATCTTGGTTCTCTCACTACTACCCCTGGTTCTACAAAAGTACGAAAACGTCGCGGAAAAGGCCAAGCATCCGGAAACGGTGGAACCGCCGGGCGCGGACATAAAGGTTATCATTCTCGCTCAGGATCAAAACACAGAGCCTGGGTCGAAGGTGGGACTATGCCAATTTACCGTCGGCTTCCCAAACGTGGTTTCACGAACATTTTCCGGGAAGAAATACAAATTGTCAATCTTTGTACTATTGCACGCCTGCAGCTGCCGGAAGTCACCCTGGAAATATTGCATGAAAAAGGTATCATAAAAACACTTTCCAAACCTGTGAAAGTACTTGGAGTCGGCGACCTTACTGAGGCGGTCACAGTCACCGCAAATGCATTTAGCAGTACCGCAATAGAAAAAATTGAAGCGAGTGGTGGAAAGGCTGTAATTCTATGAAGCAACAATTTCAGAGCATATTCCGAATTCCTGAATTACGAAAACGGATTCTGTACACACTGGCGATTCTAATAATTGTCAGAATCGGTGCGCACGTTCCCGTTCCAGGAATCGACAGCGAAGTATTGGGAGCTGCAATGCGCAACTTTTCCACGACGTTGTTTGGTCTGTACGATTTGTTTGCCGGTGGTGCCTTTTCAAGGGCCACATTATTTGCGCTCGGTATTATGCCCTATATTAGTGCTTCAATTATCATCCAGTTGTTGGGTGCTGTCATTCCGTATTTCCAGAAACTCCAGAAAGAGGGTGAAGAAGGACGGAAAAAAATGACCCAGATTACCCGTTACGGTACGGTTCTGATCGCCGGTTTGCAGTCTTTCAGTATTGCACAGTTGCTAATGAGCCCGCAGATGTCTGCGCGTGTAGGTAACCAGATCCTGCCGGTTGTTCCAATCCCGGGAATCGGTTTTACTTTAATGACGATGCTGACATTGACTACCGGAACAATATTAATTATGTGGCTGGGCGAACGGATGACTGAGCGGGGAATCGGTAATGGAATCTCCATGATTATCATGATTGGTATTCTGGCCCGGCTTCCTAATGTCATATTAAGTGAAATTACCCTCGTACGGGAAGATGTCCGTGGTATTTTTACGGAAGTTGTACTGATCGTATTGATGTTTATCATTGTCGGGTTTGTCGTTCTTCTGACCCAGGGACAGCGTAAAATTCCGGTTCAGTATGCCAAGCGAGTTGTTGGCCGAAAAGTATATGGCGGCCAGGCGACTCACATTCCTTTACGGGTAAATACAGCCGGTGTTATGCCGATTATCTTTGCTCAGGCTATCATGTTTATTCCGAATACAATCGGTACTTTCTTTCCAAATAGTGATTTTATCCAGGGGGCCATGCAGTTCTTCTCGTACCAGTCTCTGGTGTACTGGGTAATATTTGGTGGATTGATTGTTTTCTTTACCTATTTCTATACGGCAATAGCCTTTAATCCGGTTGAGGTAGCCGACAATATGAAAAAGTACGGTGGATTTATTCCGGGGATCCGTCCTGGAAAAAGAACTTCTGAGTTTATTGACAATATTTTGACGAAAGTGACATTGCCGGGTTCGTTTTTCCTGGCATTCGTTGCGATCTTTCCATATATATTGATGAAAGTTATGGACCTGCCATATGATGTAGCGTCTTTTTTTGGCGGCACCAGTCTATTGATTATTGTTGGTGTTGCATTGGATACATTGCAGCAGATTGAATCACATCTGCTGATGAGACATTATGATGGATTTTTGAAAAGCGGAAAAATGAAGGGCCGTCGCCGCTAAGCGTGTAATGATCTATATTCGTTCTCTAAAAGAAGTTGAGAAGATTACAGAGAGCAATCGGATCGTTGCCGAGACCCTTGCACTTCTGGGAAAAGAGATCAAACCGGGGATAAGCACTCTGGCTTTGGACAAACTGGCAGAAGAGTATATTCGTAGTCAGGATGCTCAACCAGCCTTTAAAGGGTATAACGGTTTCCCGGCCAGTATCTGTGCCAGTATCGATGAACAGGTTGTTCACGGGATACCGTCACAACGTGAATTGCATGATGGCGAGATTATTGGGATCGATGTTGGTGCTCTGAAAAACGGGTACTACGGAGATGCCGCCTTTACCTTCGCAGTTGGTCAGGTTGATGAAACCAGACAGCGGTTGATGCGGGTTACGGAAGATTCTTTGTACAAGGGAATCGAAAAAGCCCGTGCTGGCAATCATCTGTCTGATATTGGACATATGATCCAGACCTATGTTGAATCACATGGGTTTTCAGTAGTCAGATCACTGGTGGGACACGGTATCGGCACCCAACTGCATGAAGCACCGGAAGTACCTAACTATGGCGACCCCGGACGAGGCCCTGAACTAAAACCGGGTATGTGCCTGGCGATTGAACCGATGGTGAACGTGGGTACGTTTGAAGTGGAATCCCTGGAAGATGGTTGGACTATTGTTACAGTTGACCGTAAACCGTCAGCCCATTTTGAACATACAATTGCAATTACGGAGAATAATCCGTTAATTTTATCAACCAGAGAAGTAAGGTAATTTTATGGCAAAGGAAAAACTGATTAAAGTTGATGGTATCATCAAAGAAAATTTACCTAATGCCTCTTTTCGGGTTGAACTGGAAAACGGCCATGAGGTTTTAGCGCATGTATCGGGAAAAATGAGAATGCACTTTATTAAAATCTTACCGGGTGATAAAGTGTCACTGGAACTGTCACCCTATGATTTATCAAGGGGCAGAATCACGTATCGGTATAAATAGAATGGAACAGTCATGAAAGTTAGATCATCAGTAAAAAAGATTTGTGACAAATGTAAAATCATACGTCGTAGAGGTGTTGTGAGAGTTATTTGTCCGAACCCAAAGCATAAGCAGCGTCAAGGATAATAGCGTAGTAGGAGGAAATTTTGGCTCGAATTGCGGGTGTAGATTTACCAAACGATAAAAAAATTAAAGTTTCGATGACCTATATTTTCGGGATAGGTCGTACAACAGCGTTAGAGATTTGCCAGAAAGCAAAGGTTGATCCGGAAACCCGGACCAAAGATTTGACCGAAGAACAGGTCCACGAAATTCGGACGATCATTGCCAATGATCTTAAGGTTGAAGGTACATTGCGTACTGAAAATACGATGAATATCAAGCGCCTGATGGATATCGGGAGTTATAGAGGATTGAGACATCGTCGTGGACTGCCGGTCAGAGGACAACGGACGAAAACCAATGCGCGCTCACGAAAAGGTCCTAGCAGACCAGTCAGTAGAAAAAAGGCGAAAGTCGGTAAGAAAGGTTAACATAGGAGGTATTTCAATTGCCACCCAAACGATCTGTCACGAAGAAAAAAAAGAAAATTAAGGTAGATGCCGAAGGTATCGCTACCATAAAAGCCACATTCAATAATACGATTATTTCCCTGACTGACCAGTACGGAAATGTTGTATCCTGGGCATCAGCTGGAACTGTCGGCTTTAAGGGATCGCGGAAAAACACCCCCTATGCTGCCCAGCAAGCTGCCAATAAAGCGGCAAAAGAAGCCATGGATCTGGGGCTCAGCAGAATAGAGGTGCGGGTCAAAGGCCCCGGTTCAGGACGTGAAGCGGCCATCCGCTCATTGGCACTGGCCGGTTTACAGATAAGTGCAATTAAAGATGTAACACCAATTCCACATAATGGATGCAGACCTCCCAAGCGGAGAAGAGTTTAAATAGGTAGGAGTAGAAATAAATGGCAAGATATACAGGTCCTGTTTGTAAATTGTGTCGTCGAGAAGGTATGAAACTATTTTTAAAAGGCGAACGGTGTAATTCGACGAAATGTTCGTTTGAAACAAAAAGTTATGCACCTGGGCAGCACGGACAGACAAACCGCAGACGCTTATCAAATTACGGTTTACAGCTGCGCGAAAAACAGAAAATCAAACGAATTTACGGGGTTCTTGAAACCCAATTCAGACGCTACTTTGCGAATGCAGACAACGAAAAAGGCATCACCGGCACAAACCTGATGAAGATATTGGAAAGCCGGCTGGATAATGTAGTTTATCGCATCGGCTTTGCATCGTCAAGAAAC
Source organism: bacterium (assembly GCA_018824205.1). Lineage (GTDB taxonomy): Bacteria > Fidelibacterota > UBA2242 > UBA2242 > UBA2242 > B118-G9. Next base: position 5,378 of record JAHJGX010000154.1, on the reverse strand, counting down.
ATGGCCCGCCAGCTCGTACTCCACCGTCATTTTCTGGTCAATGGCAAAAACGTTGATATCCCTTCCTATCAATGTAAGGCCGGGGATACCATTCAGGTACGGGAAAATAGCAAAAAACTCGTCTATATTCATGATTCCATGAAACGTATTCGTGGTGATCATGATTTACCCTGGCTTATTCTGGATAAAGCCAAAATGCAGGGTATTTTTATTCAGGTTCCCGAACGAGATCAGATGGGACTTGATGTGAATGAACAATTAGTAGTGGAACTCTATTCTAAATAAATCAAGAGGAAATAATGACCGCACAGGATCAAATTTTAACAAAAGTAACCAAAGAAGTTTTAACAGATACATACGGTCAGTTTATCGTCCAGCCTCTGGAAAGAGGTTTCGGGACTACAATAGGCAATGCGCTCAGACGTGTATTAATCACTTCTGTTCCCGGGGCAGCGATCTCGGCCATGAAAGTAGATGGTGTTTTGCATGAATTTGCAACCATTCCGGGAGTTATCGAAGATGTCGCAGATATTATTCTGAATCTGAAACAGGTTCGTTTTAAAATTGAAGCGAACTCGAAACCGGATAAAGTTACCCTGAAGTTTAAAGGCAAAGGGAAATTTGTGGCCGGTGATATTGGCAAAGAATCGCCGGAATTTGAAATATTAAATCCCGATCTGCACCTTTGTGAAATGAATGACAAAGCCGATTTTACGTTGGAACTGAAAATCTCCCGTGGTACCGGTTGGGTACCGGCAGAGAAAAATAAAATCGCCGATGTTCCGATCGGAACGATCTTTATCGATTCAATTTTTTCTCCGATTACCAATACTACTTTTAAGGTTGAGAGCTTGCCCGGTACTTCAAGGGAAACGCTGGAAAAACTGACGTTGGATGTGCATACAGACGGTAGCATAACACCGGAAAAGGCTGTTGATTACTCTGCGAAACTTTTAATAGAATATTTTTCGATGTTTTCAACTGCCGAATCTTCTCAGATTGAAATTCCCCGGGAAGCTCCGGATGAAGACATGATCAAGACCCGTAATCTCCTGAAAAAGAGTGTCGATGAGATGGAACTCTCGGTAAGGTCTTATAACTGTCTGAAAGCGAATAATATTAGAACCATCTCCGATCTGGTTTCCAAAGAAGAATCAGAAATGCTTAAATTCAAGAATTTTGGACGCAAATCCCTGAATGAGTTAATGGCCAAACTGAAAGAGATGAATCTTGAATTTGGAATGGACGTCGAATCGTATCTGTCCGAAAAGGACGAATAAATAGCTAAAGGAGTATTCAGGCATGCGACATCAGAATCGTGTAGCGAAACTGGGCAGAACGGCAAGTCATCGAAAAGCATTGATGATGAATCTGGCAAGCGCTCTTATACAACACGGAAAAATTAAAACCACAGATGCAAAAGCAAAAGAACTACGTCGGTACGTTGAACGATTGATCACCTACGGAAAACGTGGTACGGTTCATCATCGTCGTCTGGCATTTAAAGTGCTGCATGATCGAACGGTTGTAAAAACACTATTTGACCATATTGCACCGCAATATTCCGATCGGGATGGCGGTTATACCCGGATTATTAAACTGGGTTTCCGGGATAATGATTGTGCCGCAGTATCTTTGATTGAATTTGTCGACTACCGACAACCCGGTGAAAAGAAAAGTGCCAAACCGGCAAAGAAAACAACAACTACAAAAAAAACCAAGCCGGAAACCACCAAGACGGTCAAAGAACGCAAAGTAAAGAAAGTGGACGAACCGACAGAGCAGGAAGAATCAGTCACCGAACCGGTAGTTGAAGAAAAACCTGTTGAAGAACCGGTAGTTGAAGAAGCTGAAGAAACAGAGAAGAAACCGGCCGAATAACACCGGATACTTCATTGAAAACCAATAATAAGTATAGTATAGGGGCAGTAGTTTTTACTGCCCTTGTTCTATTTTTAAGTATAGCAACTCATGCCAAAGAACCGCAACGAATGGCCATGTGGGTGATTCGGGATCAGATAAAATCTCCTGATTCGATAGATAAAATTATAGATTTCGCCCATAGAAATGGGTTTACCGATTTGTTTGTTCAAGTCCGGGGAAGAGGTGATGCGTTCTATAAATCTTCCGTTGTTCCCCGTTCACAGAATCTGCCTAAGAATGAATTTGACCCGTTAAAGTATTTTCTGGATAATGCGCATCCGAAAAACCTTAAAATTCATGCCTGGATCAATATGTTTCTGCTCTGGTCTTCCGATGATAAACCTCAGGATAAAAACCATCTCTATTATCGACACCCGGAGTGGTTATCCGTTGATGCGAATGGCGTCAAAGACATTAACCGAAAGTTTAAAGATTTCAATAAGATTAATACTGAAGGTATCTACCTGTCACCGCTGGTCCCGGAGGTTAATGATCATTTAGTCGAAGTTATCAAAGAAATTGTTGAGAATTATAATGTTGACGGAATCCATCTGGATTATATCCGATATTCGAAAAACTGTTATGATTTTAATGAAATCGGACGCCGGCGATTCAAAGATATTTACGCTGTGGATCCCATCCTGTTATCCATTTCAAATAAATCCTATTTTTCAGGAATGGAAGCGAAAACCATTGAAAATCTTATGGAAAAATGGACGGACTTCCGCCGGGATGCCATTACGGAACTCATTGTTGAACTTCATGAAACAATCATTACAACACGCAAGCCGATTGTGTTGAGTGCGGCGGTTAAACCAGACCCCTTTGAAGCCCGGAACCATTTTTACCAGGATTGGGAAAAATGGCTGAAACTTGATTACATTGATTTTGCAGTGCCAATGAATTACACCTCCAAAGCCGAACTGTTCGAAGAAAATTTAATGAAAATTGATCCCTTAATTGCGAAGGAAAAAATCTGGATGGGAATCGGTGTTTATAATCAAGGTCGTTATGAAGCGTTGACTAAAATTATGGTTTCCTATTCAAATGGCTATGACCATCTGGTATTTTTTTCCTATAAAACACTCGCCAGCCAACCCAATTATTTTCCTACTCTTCGCAAAGCCTTTTCAATCGAAAAATATTAATTGCCCCATTCAATACCAGTTGATGCTGATAAAAGCAAAACCGGCTATGAATGTATTCTATATTGACTTATTATTATTTATTATTAAATTAAACGAAACAGATAGTTGTATGTTTTATTATAGATAACATTGAGGATTTAGGATGGCATTACTAGAAGTATGTCTCGTCGATGACTCACCACTTTCGGCCTATCTTGGCATAGTTTTGAGAAAACCCGCTGCAGTCGTCTGGTTGCGTCGCAGTGACCAGAAAAAAGTTGTGAAGCATTTGGAAACCACACTGGCAGGGCAGTTATCTGCTTCTTATGAAAGTCGTGAAATTAAAAGTGATTTTGATGAATTTATCGAGCAGTGTCATCAAATCGTCAAAGATTATCCCGATCATGACCTTCTTTTAAATACTACCGGGGGTGATCGTTTGAGAATGTTGCTGGCAGCGGATATTTTTAAAAAAGCCGGCAAAGAGATCTTTTTCATCGATACAGATCATTCCCGGTTAGTGAATATTGCATCGGGAGAAAAGAAAACTTTTCAGCTGACCCTGACTGTCAATGAATACACTGCGATTCACGGTGTCGAAATTGAGTCCGGCGTTCGCTTTGATCCAGAAATCGGAAAGCGCAGCGGCTTATCCTATTTTGTCGGAAATAATCTGGATGAGATTATCCCATTTATCGACTCAATCCGGCAGGAATGGAACGACATGGGCGATGATAAAAAAGATATCCAGTGGCGCATGGATGGACAGTATCACCGGTTTCTGATCAATTATGAAGCCGCGAGCAAGAAAATGCGATTCCGTTTCGGAACTCCGGAGAATCAGAAAACTGTGGAAATCCAAAACGATGGGGCCAACTTCCTGTTTAATGGTGGCTGGTTGAGGGAACTCGTTTTTTTGCGGGTCCACCGCAGTCAGTATGATGATGTCCGCCTCGATGTTCGGCTGCACAGGGATTCATTGCCTGAGGGCATCAAAGCGGAATCCATGCTGGACATAACGATGATGAAAGGTTGCCATTTTTATTTATTTCAATGTTTTTCCTATCCCATAACCCGGGAGTCATTTATTGAGCTAAAAGCCGTTGAGCATAGTGTGAAGCTTTTAAATGCGACGGGTTTTATATTCCTGGCTCACCGGCCTCACCGGGGATTTATCGAACGAGCAAAAGATTGTGGCATAAATGTAATTTATGGCCGCCGAATCCCGAATTTCATTTTGTAAATAGCGTCAAGCAAACGCGATAAAAGCGGCGCCGGCAATGATGAATAATCCACCCAGCAGGCGTTCTTTTAAATTGGTCTCTTTGAACAGAAGCGCGCCGTAAATAATCGCAAATAATAAACTTAATCGTTTTATCGATATCATATAGGCCACCTGAATCATTCCGATTGCTGTGAAGTGGGTAATTGCCATTAAAGCCATAGCCAGGCCGATGCTGAGTTTTTGAACCGGATGTTCAAAGAGTGTCTTATAATTATTTCGTTCTGTAAAAAGGACAATCAATGTAAAACCTGCCGCCAGCAGCGAAAAATATAGGATTGTCATAAACAGTGGTGACGATTTGATGATGGCGACTTTTCCGTAGGTAGCCGTGACGGAATACAGAATCGCCACGCAAAACATATACAGCGAACCGCGGTTTTTAAAAATGGCCAGCCAGGGTTCGAAAATGCCGTACTTAACGCGGTCAATTTGAAGCGTATAGGTCCCGGCAGAAACCAGGATGACACCTATAATACCGATGCCTGTTAACCGTTCGCCGAGGACAATTGTGGGGATCAACAGCAGAAATATGGGCGTAAGCCCGAGGTAGGGAACGGTTAATGATAACGGTGCAATCTGAATAGCCCGCATATACAGAAACGTCGTAAGCAGGTCTATCGCCACACAAATCAGAATAGCGCTCCAGAATCCGGGTTTTAGATCCGGAATATCAATGAAAAAAAGAAGTAACAGTAAAAAGGGCAGAGCGTAAAATTCCCGCACCCAGGCTAATACTATTGCCGGAGTTCGTTGGGATTCTCGTTTGGACAGAGCGTCGGCGCTGGCGAAGAAGAATCCGGACAGAATCGCTATGATGTACCACATAATTTATCCTCAAATCTATTCTTAATTTACGGACAAAATTTAGAGTTAAATATCTCTATGTACAAGATTTTCGGCTATCGGGATTTTTTATTTATATGGCGTCAGGTGCGAAAAAGGTGAGTTTTTAGGATAAACTAAAGTTCCAATTGAAATTCTATACTTGGTAGAAATGGTATTCCCGTTAAGAATGATCGTGGGTAACGTGGAATAGGAGTACT
>JAHJGX010000153.1 GCA_018824205.1 bacterium | reverse complement strand
TTTCCGCAGAGATAGATGATATAACAAAAGATACAATTTCTTTAAAGGAACTTAAGGGAAGCGGCGAGCGAATCCTGCTGGTAGAAGATGAAGAGGGAATACGCGGATTTGCCGCAGAGGCGCTGCGTGAAAATGGTTACACCATATTTGAAGCTGCCAATGCCAAAGAGGCGTTTGATCTTTTTAAGAATGAATCCGGGAATTTTGACCTGGTCTTTAGCGATGTTGTTATGCCGGGTAAAAGCGGTCTTGAATTGATCGTTGAACTTCTTTCGGGCAAGCCCGATCTTCATGTACTGCTGTGCAGTGGTTATTCAGATAAAAAGTCGCAATGGCGTGAAATTAAAAAGAGAGGATTCCGGTTTTTACAGAAACCCTATGGTGTAACCGATCTTCTTAAATCTATTAAAGAGATAATCCAAAAAGAGGTAAGTTGAAATGATACTTTCCCGCCTGACTGCGCCTGCCTGTACTGCCGTTTCGGCAAGCAGGTCTTTCGGGCAGGTCGCTGTTTTTACTCCCGGAATTCAATCATTGATAATTAATTTCGGGAACTCAGTGTTTTTCCCTGTCGGACTTCTATATAGACCGTGGCTTGTCTTACGGGTAGTGAAACGCTCATTTAGCCTGAATTATTCATAACCACTAAGTCACCAAGACACAAAGTAATGTTCAATAAAAAAATAGATAAAAATAATCTGAGGATAAGTTTTGATTAATTCAGAACATTTGAATACCTGCATTTTATTAATTCTTCGAGACTTAGTGTCTTTGTGGTCCCGACATGTCGGTATGAATTAATCAGGTTAGATTTCACTTGCTAATTAATAAACCGGAATAGTACCATGATTACGAACAAACAGGTGGTTTTACGTATTGCTGAATCTCTGCCAAAGGATGTCGGACGGGGTATTGCCCGGCTGGATCCTGAGATTTTAAAAGATCTGCATGTTCAGATCGGCGAGATACTCAAAATAGAAGGGAAACGAATCACCATTGCCAAAGCGATGCCGACTTTTCAAGATATGCGTGGAAAAGGTATTGTCCAGATTGATGGACTTATTCGCCATAACGCCGGCGTCGGACTGGATGAAAAAGTTACGATTTGCCCGGTAGAAGTACGGCCGGCAAAAAAGGTTATTCTGACTCCCTTGACTATATCGCTGACCGGCAGAACCGATAATGCCTATCTTGGAAAAATAATGGATAGTCTTCCTGTAATGGCCGGAGATAAAATTCGGGCCCTGCTTTTCGGAACTACGGCTCAGGAATTCCTGGTTTCAAAAACTTTTCCCGACGGCCCCGTTGTAATCGACTCCCAGACGGCAATAGAAATTGCCGAAGAGAAAGCGGCTGAAGCGGTTAAGGGACGTATATCCTATGAAGACATTGGTGGATTACATAGAGAAATTCAACGTGTTCGGGAGATGATCGAGCTTCCCCTTAAATATCCTTCCATTTTTAAAAGACTCGGTATCGAACCGCCAAAGGGAGTTCTGCTGATCGGTCCACCGGGAACAGGGAAAACCTTGATCGCCCGGGCTGTCGCCCAGGAAACCGAGGCCTACTTTCTGTCGGTAAACGGTCCGGAAATAATCCATAAGTTTTACGGCGAGAGCGAAGCAAATTTACGCAATATTTTCCAGGACGCCGAAAAACATGCGCCCAGCATCATTTTTCTGGATGAAATAGACGCCATCGCTCCTAAGCGGGAAAAAGTCATCGGAGACGTAGAAAAACGCGTGGTCGCGCAACTGTTGGCTTTAATGGATGGTATGAAATCCAGAGGCCAGGTTCTGGTGATTGGCGCTACGAATATACCGAACGTTCTCGATCCGGCGCTCAGGAGACCCGGAAGATTTGACCGGGAAATCAGTATCGGGATTCCTGATAAAAACGGCCGTAAGGAAATCCTGGAAATCCATACCAGGGGCATGCCTCTTGGGGAAGATGTCGATCTTAACCGGTTGGCTGCCGTCACTCATGGATTTGTCGGCGCCGATCTGGAAGCCATTTGCCGGGAAGCAGCCATGAGCTGTCTGCGGAGTTTTTTCCCGAAGGTGGATTTTAGTTCAGGCCATATACCTTATGAAGAGTTGAGCAGTTTGAAAGTGACTCAACAAAATTTCCAGGAAGCCCTTAATGAAGTAGAACCCAGCGCTATACGGGAAATTGCTATAGAAATTCCCAATGTAAAATGGGGCGATGTGGGCGGACTGGATGAAATCAAACAGCGTCTCGTAGAATGCATTGAATATCCGTTAAAATATCCCGAACTGTTTCAAAAAGCGGATACAGCTCCGCCTAAAGGTATTTTGCTCTATGGAAGTCCGGGTACCGGCAAGACCCTGCTTGCCAAAGCCGTAGCCACGGAAAGTGAAGCCAATTTCATTTCTGTAAAGGGACCTGAAATATTATCCAAGTGGATTGGTGAAGCCGAACAAGGCATTCGCGAAATATTCAGAAAGGCGCGGCAATCGTCGCCAAGTATCATTTTCCTGGATGAAGTAGAAGCGCTTGCTCCTGTTCGATCCGCTGCCAGGGGTGACTCCGGTGTGATAGATCGTGTATTGAGTCAGCTGCTTACGGAAATTGACGGAATCGAAGAACTTAGAGGTGTGACTATCCTCGCGTCCACCAACCGCTTGGATATGATTGACCCGGCCTTACTGCGCTCCGGAAGATTAGAAGTGCATCTCGAATTACCGGTTCCCGACGCTCCGGCCCGCAAAGCAATTCTAGATATTCATTTAGGTAAAAAACCGGTTTCCGGTGATTTTTCGACCGACTGGCTCGTTGCCGAAACCGAGGGGTTGGTTGGTGCAGACCTGGAATCGATAGTTCGGGGAGCTGCCCTGCGAGCAATCAGTGAATTCGTGAATACAAAAGAAAAGGATTTGGAAAAATTTGTAATAATGAAAAAACATTTTCTTGCGTCATTAAAAGAGGCTATCGGCTGATGCGGAATCTCTATATTTTTCCTATTATTCACACCGATATTGAGTTGGGCAGCTATGGCCCTGTTTATAGAAAATATTTTATTAGAAAAAATGGCCTGGCGGCGTGGAAAAGAAAATGGGCGACCGTCAAGCATCTTTGGGATTGTATCGAAACTACTATATTAAAAATGAATCTTGATTATCAAAAACTCCGGATTTACCAGGATAGCCTTTCAGTTGAGATGAGTGCCGATGTTACGCTTAATGAAATGACTGCCCGGGGAAGCCGTAATTACTTAGTGATAGATAGTCTGCTTAAAAAAGGCGCTCAAATAATGGGAACGGAGAATTCCGTTTATCTATTAGAGCAATACTCCCGGTTGCAATTGGGTTCTGAGACTTCAATCGATAATGACGAAGAACTTTTGAAAAAACGGGATGCTTTCATTGCCCACAGGATTGAATCTACCCTCAGAGATGATGAAACAGGGCTTCTTTTCATCGGCGCAGATCATGATGTCAGCCAATTTTTTTCACTTGATATCAAAACCAGTATCGTCAATTGCCTGTCTCCATAGTATAAAGGAATAAATTATTCTCTCATCGAATTTAAAAAATATTCGAGCAAGAATGAGCCGTCGAAATTATCTGTAAACAAATATTGATACTAAAATCAACAAGTAGCTACAGAAACTATCGACGTTCAACTACATCAATATTCATCCATAATGCTTATAATAAATGAAATGAGGTTACTTGATGTATAAAAAAGTGAAACATAAAAACCTGAAAATATTCCTCGCCAACGATTCGGAGATCGTCTTGAAAAAGGTCTCTGAGTTACTTAATACCATAGAAGGTGTCAAGATAGTTGGTCAGGCCAAAAACTCCCATGATACTTTACAAAATGTCAAAAAAACGCGGCCGGATGTTATCATCCTGGATATCAAGATGCCGGGAAAAAGCGGGTCGGTCAAAGGGCCTGATCCGGCTGCCGCCGGAATTGAGACTCTAAACATTATAAAGGATGAGAAATTGGTTCCAGTCGTTATCATGTTGACCAATTATCCCTATCCGGAGTATTTTGAACGCTGTCGGGAGTTGGGCGCCGACTACTTTTTTGACAAGTCCAAAGAATTCAACCAACTCATCGAGACAATTCAGGTTTTAGTCAAAAAGGTGTTAACCGATGACACTGGAAATTTTCCATAATATTTCAGTCCGGCGCCTGACGGGCGGGAACTGGAAGTAATTTCCAGCGTAGCAATTCAAATCAGTCGTCGTCGTAAACTGGTTCAATTTGGATTGATTGCAAGAGAAAGCGATCAATTAACGCAAAAAAGTGGTTTTAAACCGTTTGACATTGATAAAAGAAACCGAAATGGAAGGATATGAACTCAATCGGGCCATTAAATTTTATTGCTAGATAAGGAAACGTTAATCAACAATTAAACCGACTTTCTGTCCTTAAATTCCGGTCCTGATGTGCAGCGGATATACAGAAACGCGGGTTAAACGGTCAATTATTCAGGAAAAAGGTTTTAGCTTCCTTCAAAAACCCTATTCAGTAAACGCGTTATTAGAAATGGTAAAGAAAACTATCAGAGAATCTTAAATAAACAAGCCCGGCAGCAATACCGGGCTTTAAGTGTTCAAAATAGGTCGTTTACAGTTTACCAAGTGCCTTGAGCTTGTCATTCAGGAACGTGATATGTTTCATCTCTTCCCTGATAATGGTATTGATTTGACTTTTACCCAATTCTTCCGGCACAAGTGCCTGGATACCGTAATAAAAGACGATTGAATCTTTCTCCAGACCGATCGCATACCTCAGAATCTCTTCCAGACTTCGTTTTGTCGATAAAAACTCTGAAGGATCGGCGTTCAGGTCAAAAACGACCCCGTCCGCAAAAGAGCGGAGATACTGAACGGCACTGGCATCGGGATCAAGCAGACCCTGTCCCAGCTTCTGATCGACAATTTTTTCCTTTAAATAGGCAAAAACCCGTTCGTGCTTCTCCTCCATATCAACTAAATCCAGCAACAGTAATTTGTAATTCTGGTCGGTTACCTGACCCGCAGCCTTGCCATAGAATTTGGCGCCATTACGCTCGATTTGTTCGGCAAGCTCGAAAATTTCTTCAATACTGAATTGAAATGACATAATGATTATTCTCCTTGTGCTGGTGGAGGCGTGAATACACGCTGACCCAGTTCACGATCCAGCATAAACAGGCCATTGCCGGAATCGCCGACACGGGCCAGAGTCTGAACGACTTTACCGACGTTGGCCTCTTCCTCAACCTGTTCGGAAACGAACCAATCCAGTAGAACCTTGGCCGGGAAATCATTGACTTCAATAGCCACCTTCATCAGGTCATTGATTTTGCCGGTAATAAACTCTTCGTGGGCCAGAGCATCCTGAAACGCTTCCAACGGCGATGTCCAGTTTGTTTTGATAATTTTCAGATTTTGGAGTTCGACCTTGCCACCGCGTTCGCCGATGAAATTGAAAAATTTGCCGGCATGCAGCATCTCTTCCCGGGCCTGGGCGGTCATCCACTGGGCCATTCCATCAAGGCCTTCGGCGACGAAATAGGAGACCATTGAATAGTAAATATAGGCGGATTCCAGTTCGTGTTTGATCTGGTCGTTAATCATTTTATACAGTTTGTCATTCAGTTTCATAGTTTTCCTTTCCATAATCCGTGGATGTTGCAATATTCTCTGGCTGCTACATCTTTTGCATCGACGTGAAATACCGCTTCAGGTGTATTGTTTGGTTGTAAAAATTGCTTGTAGGACTTTCCATTGGCAATCAGCTCGATCCATTCAATGAAATGAGCGTCAAGCATTGGATGGAGCGTGCTGCCGACAGTCACTTTGTAACCGCCCTCAATTTTTTCAATAACCGGCACATGCTTCTCCGTGGCTGAATCCGCCGTTTTTTCGTCCTGCAATTTCATCGGCTGACCACAGCAAACCAGTGTTCCGCCGCCAACGTGTAATACCTCGACAATATTGCCACAAACTTCGCATTTGTAGACCTGCATTTTTTCAATCATTGTATCCTCCTCTTGGTTTTAAAATTAGATAGATGATTTTGATTAGAGTTACACCGTATTCATTCTGGGATTGAATAAAATAATCAGTGATGAATCTGTTAGCCATATGTTCTCCAATCAGAAATATACAAAATCTGTTGATTAAAGTCTAAAATCTTTGATAAATTGAATAAATTTATTCTTGAATAAACTCAGTTATCTTTTATATTCAGGCATTATTAATAGACAATTTTCAGCAGGGTGAATCAAAATGACGAAAAATGCCAATCACAACCAAAATGAAAGCAGCGTAATTACCGATCTGAAATCCCATATTGACAAAGCCAGGCAGGTACAAAAAGATTGGGCGGCACGCCCGGTCAAAGAACGGGTACAAACCGTTCGCAGGATTCGTCAATTTATCGTGGATAACAGTCAGCAGATCGCTGAAACCATCAGCCGGGAAAACGGAAAGGTGCTGGTTGATTCACTGGCCGCGGAAGTGTTGCCGGCAGCAATGGCTGTTTCCTATTATTGTAAAATGGCAAAACAGTTTTTAAAGCCGGAGAAAATCAAAGCAGGATCTCCAATACTGTCATACAAGCGCAGTAAACTTTGCCGGGTTCCCTATGGCGTTGTCGGGATTATTTCGCCCTGGAATTACCCGTTTTCAATTCCCTTTTCGGAAGTGATCATGGCGCTGCTGGCCGGGAATGCTGTGATTTTAAAGACTGCCAGCAATATGCCGGACGTATCAAATTTGTTAGTTAATTGCATAGATTCAGCCGGATTACCGGAGGGCCTGTTTCAATATATAAATTTACCCGGACGAGTTGCCGGTGATGCATTTCTGGAAAACGGTATCGATAAGCTGTTTTTCACCGGTTCCGTTGGAACGGGCAAGTATCTGATGAAGAAAGCAGCGGAGACACTGACGCCGCTTGTGCTTGAACTGGGCGGGAACGATGCAATGATTGTCTGTAAAGACGCAGATCTGGAAAGAGCCGCTGCCGGGGCGGTCTGGGCCGGATTCTCCAGCGCCGGACAATCCTGTGGCGGGGTGGAACGTCTGTACGTAGCCGAAGAAGTCTATGACGATTTTCTGACGAAATTGAAAACACAGGTTGAGGATATAACAGTTGAGGCAGTAGATGCGTATGACCTGGAACTTGGTGCTTTAACGACGGCTAAACAGTTGGAGCATGTTCGAAATCATGTGGATGAAGCGGTGGAGATGGGGGCCATCATTGCCGCCCAATCAAAAACACCTGACAAGGGTAATGGATTTTATTATCCGGCAACAGTCCTGGTGAATGTAAATCATGATATGTCCGTTATGCAAGATGAGACTTTCGGGCCGGTTATCGGTATTATGACGTTTAAAACAGAAGTCGATGCCATTCGCCTGGCCAACGATTCTTACCTGGGACTTACAGGATCGGTCTGGTCGAAAAACCGGCGGAAAGCCGTCCGGATTGGCCGGCAGATCAAAGCCGGTGTGATCACCATTAACGATCACCTTATGAGCCATGGTTTGGCGGAAACTCCCTGGGGCGGTTTCAAACAGAGCGGGATTGGCCGAACTCATGGAAAATTGGGATTCGATGAAATGACCCAGCCGCAGGTACTGGTGGATGATTGGCTTTCATTTACCCAAAAAAGTCTATGGTGGTTGCCATACAGTCATAAATTATTCGATGGATTAAATGGTTTAATTCAGGTCCAATATGGGCCTGGAATTCGCCGAAGGATTCAGGGACTTCGACGTGTATTAAAAATAATCGGTCGGATTTTTTAATCGGTTTTTATCGACATAGAATAAAGTTTCCGTCATAAATCATTTTTATTGTAGATAATCTTTAAAATTGTTATTATGTAAATATGATAAGGCCTCTGACATTACAGCCGCTTCATTCAATTGTTTATAATAATGATGATCTGTAAAGAATACCGGGATTA
>JAHJGX010000152.1 GCA_018824205.1 bacterium | reverse complement strand
TTTGGTAGCCGAAGCCTTGTCAATTACCCCTAAGCCTCTTAACAGAAAGAGAATGATAATTAAAAATCCGTAGTGAGAATAATATTTTTTGATATATTGATTTTATTGGAGTTAAACTACTACTCTGTTAAACTTGGGTTAGGATACGTACTAATAAGGATAATTATTGATTAAACCTATGCTCTAAAACATTCCAACCCTATGGACTGGATGGCTGTCAAATCCATCATCCATATAAATACGAATGATTTTAAAAATAGTCTATTCGCTAAAGTGATTTACTTTTTTGTGGCATTTCTGATTTCCGCAGCAATACCTTTCGGATCAAGACCAATGTTCTTCAGTAATAGGTTTCTCGGTCCATGTTCGATAAATTGATCGGGAATACCCAGGGATTTCACTCGAATTCCGATAGTGTTATCCACAATGAATGAATTAATAAAACTACCGAATCCACCCCTCAGGCTGTTCTCTTCAATCGTAATAATCGTGGAGTGTGTTTTGGCGATGCGGTTCAGCATTTTCTCATCAATTGGCTTGATAAAACGAGCATGAATTAGGCTGGGCGTGATATTTTCCTTTTTAAGTATATTCAGGGCTTCTTCCGCAGCATTCGTCATCACACCAACTGAGATTACGGCGACATCATTCCCTTTTTTCAGTTCTTCCCATTCACCAATATTGAGCAGACTTGGTTTCCGATCTTCATCGAACTCAACGCAACTGTCTTTTGGATATCGAATAACAAAGGGGTTTTTATCCTGTTCATATGCTGTAAACATCAAATCCCGCAACTCATTGCCGGTTCGAGGTGCAGCAATAATCATATTGGGGATCATACCGGCAAAGCCAAGATCGAAAGTCCCATGATGTGTCGGGCCATCCTCACCCACAAGCCCGGCACGGTCCATTACAAATATTACCGGCAAATTCTGGAGAGCAATATCATGGATCATCTGATCGAACGCCCGCTGAATAAATGTCGAATAAATTGCCACTACCGGGCGAAATCCACTGACACATAATCCGCCGGCATAGGTTACTGCATGCTCTTCAGCAATTCCTACATCAAAATATCTTTCAGGAAATTTACTACGGTATTCCACCAGTCCGGTGCCATCGCACATTGCCGCAGTGATAAAAACCGCATCAGGTTTTTTGTCACCGATTTCGCAGGCAATTTTACCAAATGCATCTAAAAATGCCGGTTCAGTGTCGGCAATGTTGCCCGTTACTTTCTTTTGTGGTCCGATTCCATGATACTTTGTCGGATCATTTTCCGCAATAGCCAGCCCACGGCCCTTTTGAGTAATAACGTGCAGCAAGACCGGATACTTCAAATCTTTAATGTTTTGCAGGGTAGTAGTTACCTGTTGAAGATTATGACCGTCAACAGGACCGTAATACCTAAATCCGAATTCTTCAAATAAAATTCCCGGAGCGAAAAAGTTTTTCAATGACTCCAGAGTCTTCCGGCCAAAATTACGAACAGTACTGGCTCCTTTGGGCAATAAAGCCAGTGAGTTCCAGACCTGGTTCTTCATATTCAGATACCGCGGATTTGTAATGATCCGCGTTAAATATTGACTCATTGCGCCGACATTTCGGGATATGGACATTTTATTGTCATTCAGAATCACCAGAAACTGTCCCTTAACATTACAGACATTATTCAGGGCTTCCAGAGCCATGCCGCCCGTTAAAGAACCATCGCCAATTATTGCAACGACCCGTTCATTCGATTTTTTCAAGTCCCGGGCAACCGCCATACCAACTGCAGCAGAAATCGATGTACTGGCGTGACCGGCCCCGAACGCATCATACTCGCTCTCATATATTTTGCAAAATCCGCTGATCCCGCCATATTGCCTGATCTGCTTAACCGCTTCCCGCCGACCGGTCAGGATTTTATGACCATAGGCCTGATGGCCCACATCCCAAACCAGTTTATCGTACGGGGTGTTGAAAATATAATGCAGTGCGATAGTCAATTCCACAACACCCAAACTCGGCGCGAGATGCCCACCGGTCTTTTTCACGGTTTCGATGATGTATTTCCGTAATTCCCCTGCCAGAATTGTCAGTTCAGGCGGTGTCAGTTTTTTCAGATCGTCGGGAGAATCAATTCCAGACAGTAATTTATAATCATTTTTATCTGTGCTTGTATCATACATAGCGATTTATTTCTTTACTAATTTAATAAAATATTCGTGAATCCGTGTGTCGTCGGTCAATTCCGGGTGAAATGTGGACAGCAATAGATTCTCATATTGAACCAACACAATTTCATCCTTCAATTTCCCAAGCACTTTCACATTTTTTCCCGGTTCGGATAACTTTGGAGAACGGATAAAAACGGCTTTAAACGGATCTGTATCAAAACTGAGATCAATTTCCGAGATAAACGATTCCAATTGACGGCCCCAGGCATTGCGATGGGCCTTTATAGGTACTTTGTTAAATGTCGGAACTCGTGAATCACCGGAATCGCTGGACATCAATATCGCCCCGGCGCAGGTACCAAATATGGGCCGGTCGAATTTTGCGAGTTGATCACGAATGTGCATTTCATCAATCAGTTTCGACATCGTTGTGGATTCGCCGCCGGGAAAAATCAAACCGTCGCACCGATCAAGTTCTTCAGGATACCGAACCTGAATGGTTTCGACGTTCAACTTCTCAAGCATCGCTATATGTTTGGCAAAGGCACCTTGAAGACCAAGAACACCGATGGTTAAGTCTTTATTCATTTATATTATTGAACCAGTTACCAACCGCGTTTCGCTAAACGTTCCTCTTCGGGAATTGAAGCGATATCCAGTCCCTCCATGGCTTCTTTGAGATCCATGGATATTTCAGCAAGTTTCTGCGGATCGTTATAATAAGTTGTTGCCAATACGATTGCTTTTGCCCGTGCGGCCGGGTCTTCGGATTTAAATATTCCCGATCCGACAAACACGGTCTCAGCGCCCAACTGCATCATCAGAGCAGCATCAGCGGGAGTTGCCACCCCACCTGCGGCAAAGTTCGGTACCGGCAGTTTTCCGGTTTTGGCAACCAGTTTGACAATCTCAAATGGAGCCCCCAGTTTCTTGGCGGCCGCCATGAGTTCATCTTCCCTCAATACCGTCAACATCCGAATATCTTTCTGCACCTGGCGCATATGACGAACCGCTTCCACGATATTACCACTACCGGCCTCCCCTTTGGTCCGCATCATAGCGGCGCCTTCACCGATCCGGCGTAAGGCTTCACCCAGATCACGACAACCACAAACGAATGGCACCTTAAAATCGTGTTTCCAGATATGGTTCTCTTCGTCAGCAGGTGTCAGAACTTCACTTTCATCGATAAAATCAACCTGCAACGCTTCAAGAACCTGGGCTTCAACAAAGTGACCAATCCGGCATTTCGCCATAACGGGGATTGATACGGTATCCTGGATTGCTTTTATAACTCTTGGACTGGACATTCTGGCAATGCCGCCATCGGCCCGAATATCAGCAGGGATGCGTTCAAGCGCCATAACGGCTACTGCTCCGGCATCCTCTGCTATTTTTGCCTGTTCGGGAGTAGTAACGTCCATGATAACGCCACCTTTTAACATCTCCGCCAGGCCAACTTTAACTTCAAAAGAACCTTTATTCATCGAAAATTACTCCTTTAATTTCAGCATGTAATTTAAGGATTTATAACGATAAAGCACCAATCTTTTCAGTCACTTTTACGACTATTTCATCCGGGGTCGATGCACCGGCCGATATTCCAACGGATTTCATATTCATAAACCATTCAGGCTGAATGTCTGCCGGTCCCTGAACCTGATAGCTGTTCGGATTAATGGTTTTCGCGATTGACGTCAGTCGCTTTGTATTCGCACTTGTAAATGAACCCACAATAACCATTACGTCATTATTCTCAGCAAGTTCCCGAACTTGTGATTGCCGGTTGCGGGTCGGTTTACAAATTGTATTAATGATCCGTAAATCACTGACTTTGAAAATCAATGCGGATACGATGCTGTTGACATTTTCATGAAACTGCGTGGACTGGATGATAATACCGGCCTTCCGGATTTTTTGCAGTTTTTCGGCATCCTGCTCATTGGCAATAATTATCGGATTGCTGATCTGACTGGCAATCCCTTCTACCTCATCATGCCCGGGATCACCAATGATGATAACTTGTCTACCTTCTGCTTCCAATTCTCTGGCCGCCACATGAATCTCATTCACCAACGGACAGGCCGCATCAATTATCGTCAATCCCCGATTTCGCGCCCGTTGCCAAACTTCAGCCGTTGTTCCGTGAGATCGGAATATCACCGGCATGTTAACGGGAATATTTTCAATGTCTTCGAAAACCGTCACACCCAGTTCTTTCAGATCATTGACGACCCGTTCATTATGCACAATATCGCCCAGCATAGCGACTTTACCGTTTTGCTCCCCCGCTTTTCGGGCAATATCGATTGCCCTGCGTACTCCAAAACAGAAGCCTACATCTTTGGCGATTGTGATTGATAAGGAATTCATTTTATTTTGGCAGAGGTAATTGTCTTCTGGGCCTGATACTTTCCCTTTTTATCGGCATAGGAAACCCGGCATTCATCATCACTTTGGAAAAACAAAACTTGTGCGAGGCCTTCGTTGGCATAGATTTTTGCAGGGACCGGCGATGTATTTGAGATCGATATTGTCACAAAGCCTTCCCACTCCGGTTCGAAGGGTGTCACATTCACTAAAATCCCACAACGGGCATAAGTCGATTTTCCTGATGTCAATGTGACCACATTCCGGGGAATCCGAAAATATTCCACACTTCGGGCCAAAACATAACTATTAGGAAGAATGATGCACTCATCGGCGACAACAGTATCGAAAAAAGAATCGTTCATTTTTTTCGGATCAATAACAAGATCATTAGTTACTTTTAATACCTTGAACTCATTGGCGATTCGCATATCGTAGCCATAGGCCGAAATTCCATAGGAAATGACACCCTTAGTGACCTGGCCATTTTCGAATGGCTCAATCATTTTGTATTTTTCACACATTTCCTCAATCCACCAGTCGGGTCTTACACTCAAACTCAGGCTCCTATTGCTTTATTTGTTCAATGGCTTTTCGTGCTTCCGGCAATACCATAAGTGTTACTTTTTCCAAAGTATTTTCCACAGTCAAACCAGCCGCATAAAAATGCCCGCCACCGCCGAATTTCCTGGCGATTTGATTTACCACAACTTTCCCTTTTGACCGAAAACTGACACGGATCTTATTCAGATCAATCTCCAAAAACATAACCGACACTTCAACCCCTTTAATCGAACGAATAAAATCCGTATAGCCACCGATTTCATCCAGCTGTACGCCTGCCCTTTTCAAATCATCCCGGGAAATGGTAAACCAGGCCAGTTTTTCGTCATTTTCATAATGGACGGTTTGAAGGACTGTTCC
Source organism: bacterium (assembly GCA_018824205.1). Lineage (GTDB taxonomy): Bacteria > Fidelibacterota > UBA2242 > UBA2242 > UBA2242 > B118-G9. Next base: position 1,430 of record JAHJGX010000152.1, on the reverse strand, counting down.
CAGTAAGGCCATGCGCTGTCGGGAATAGCTCTCATAAACATGTTTGAATATATCATTGGGTTTAATATCGTATTCAAGCAGTTCAGACGCGACCCGGAAGGCATATTTATTAGCATTTTCAAAACGAAAAGAACCAGTATCGGTCATCAAGCCAACATACACCGCTTCCGCAATTTGCTTATCGATGTATTCTGTACCAATTTCTTTAATCAATTCATAAACCAGGCAGGTGGTCGACGGTGCTTTATCGTCCACAACTTTATAATCGCAGACAATATGATTCTCAGGGTGATGGTCTATGCAGATACTGGGTATTTCCAATCTCGCCAGATCATCTCCCAATATCCCGGTCCGTGTAATTCCTCCAACGTCAAAGATGAAAATCAGATCAAATTCTTTCAACCGTTCAAAATCACGCTCGGGAATATATTGCTGAATCACTTTTTCGGGATCAAGAAAAGCATATTCCTCCGGAAATGCCGAGCTATTGATGATTTCGGAGATAATATTCATTTTCAGCAGAAAATGATACATCGCTATTTCAGATCCAATACCATCACCATCGGGATTAACATGAGTCGTCAGCAGGATTTTTCCCGCAGATTTCAGTTGAGATATAATCGGTTTCCAGTTATGTTGCATTATCAATTCGCTTTAAAATAATGCTAAATGTACTTTTTTACCGGTTAATATCAAACGTCTAATCAACCGGAAAAATAACTATGCTTAAGTCAAAGATTATACGGGTTGTTTTTTCCAGTGTGAGATGATATCTGCTACGTCCCGCGCCCAGGCACAGTCGCACTCGTTCGGACATTTGGATAATTCCTGAGGTCTTGAACAGTAGCCGGGACACTTCTCGGTCCCTGTTCTTCTTTTCGTAAACACAGGACCGTTGTATAAGTCTCTGAATTCACCGGCCTTGATAGCCATTGTAGTCTTACATAGCAGATGATCAAATAAGAAAAGCCCCTGTTTCAGGCTGTTAAAATTTACCTGATACCCTTTTAACAGATTATTAGGATCGATTAAAAACGAATCGCGAACTTGCCACTCAAATCCACAATTCGGACATTTTTTAAAAATAGATTTATGATCCACAAGCAGTCTCCGGTAAAACTACCATTAATCTACAGTATTTGACATTATTCGCAAATGTCACAGGTCAATAACTACCATTTTTTATTGAGGCTGAGAAATAGAGAGGTGATTGTACCTATCATTAATAAAAAAACAGCCTGAGTTATTTTTCAGGCTGTTTTGAACTCTGATAAGAACGGTTATTCGATACTGTTATGTTAAAAGTCAAGGCCTAAGTCGTTATTTTTTACATTTTTTTAAATTCAGTATGTAAATATCCCTTTGCTTTTGCATTCTTTTTCTTTTTTTTCTAAGAAAACGTACTAATCTTTCTCTAAGTTATTTTCCTG
>JAHJGX010000151.1 GCA_018824205.1 bacterium | reverse complement strand
ATTATGATGAAGACATTGCTAAACGTATATTCGCCTGCACTGAATGCGGCGCCTGTGAAGCAAACTGTCTTAAGTATCTTGATTTGTCCGGTGTATTTATGACGATGAAGGAGGATCTGGCGTGTTTAGGCATTATTCCCGAGGGATTAAAACAGGCTGTTGAATCAATTATAAAAGAGGGAAATATTTACGATAAGCCCCAATCAGAGCGGTTTAACTGGCTGCGGGATAAAAGCAGGGTGGATGGGAAATCAGACACACTTTTTTATGTTGGCTGTACGCCGGCATATCTTAGACGACAAATTGCTCGCAGTTCAGTTACTGTGCTTGATAAATTCGGCATTGATTATATGCTGACAAGTAAGGAAATGTGCTGTGGTCATCCATTCCTGGCGGCTGGTGAAATTGATAAAGCAAAAGAAATTGCTGAAAAAACGGTAACCGAATTTGAAAAGATAGGTATTAAACGAATCATATTCGATTGTTCCGGCTGTCTCAAGATGTTTAAAGAGGATTATCCAAAACTGCTCGGACGGGATTTGCCTTTCGATGTTTTGCATATTTCACAGGTTTTGACGGATTATTTGCGGGAAAAGGCTGCTTCGTTCAAATCGTTGCCGATGAAAGTGACCTATCACGATCCCTGTACGCTGGGAAGACATCTCGAGATATACGATGATCCCCGTAGCATCATTAAGGCGATTCCGGGCCTTGAATTGGTCGAAATGCCGCGTAATCGCAAGGATGGTTATTGTTGTGGCGCCGGATGTCTGGTTAAAATGCATGATAATGATTTAGCATTGAAGACTGGTATTGAGCGTTTGCAGGAAGCCGAAGCAACCGGCGCAGAAGCGGTGATCAGCGCCTGTCCGGCCTGCCAGACCAATCTGTTAGACGCAGCCCGGCAGAGTGGCATTCAGATGAAAGTAATGGATATTACTGAATTATTGAGTCAGGTTTTATAAGCAACAGTTAAAATTGGAAGGTTTATAGGAGAAATGAGTCGAATCAGGAGAAGGATCAGATTGTCGTTGCGGAACTGGATCTGGATGAAATCCGGCAAGCCCGGGATTATTGGCAATTTTATCGGGATCGTCGCCCTGAAACAGACAATGATTTGATTGAACCGTAGCTTATATATAAGTTGAAATATCCTTAATCTTCGGCAGGTGGTGTGACGCCTTATTTAAAGGAAAAAAATGGCAAGTATTGAATTAAAAAATTTGAACAAGGTTTTTGATAAAGATAATACAGTAATTGAAGACCTTAACCTGAGTGTACGGGACGGAGAATTCTTAGTTTTGGTGGGACCATCGGGGTGCGGTAAATCCACGACATTGCGAATGATCGCAGGGCTGGAAGAAGCGACAGCAGGAGAGATTTTCATTGGTAATAAGCAGGTGAATAATATGCCTCCGAAGGACCGGGATATTGCGATGGTTTTTCAGAACTACGCATTGTATCCCCACATGACGGTCTACGATAATATGGCGTTTGGTCTTAAACTTCGGAAGATGCCGAAAGATGAGATAGATAAAAGAGTAGCCGAAACCGCGGAGATTTTGGAAATCAGCGATTTGTTGAAGCGCAAGCCCAAACAGCTGTCCGGCGGACAACGTCAGCGCGTGGCATTAGGTCGGGCTATAGTTCGTAAACCGAAAGTGTTTTTATTTGACGAGCCCCTTTCAAACCTTGATGCCAAACTTCGGGTACAGATGCGGGCGGAAATCAAGAAATTACATCAACACCTCAAAACCACGATGGTGTATGTGACTCACGATCAAACCGAAGCAATGACTATGGGAGATCGGATTGTCGTAATGAAAACCGGACGAATTCATCAGGTGGATACTCCCATGCAGGTTTATCGGCAGCCGGCCGACAATTTTGTTGCCGGCTTTATCGGCAGCCCAGCGATGAATTTTATCCCGGGAATAGTGCACAAGGATATTTTCAAGACTGAAGATGATGGGATAATTTTACCACTTAGGAAGTCTCGATTCAACGGAATTGAGATTAAATCTGTTGTATTGGGTATCAGGCCGGAAGATATCCATCTGTGTAAGTCATCCGACCAATTTCAACCGGTCACCTTAATGTTGGAGGTGATAGAGCCCTTGGGCAATGAATCAATATTATATTTATCCAGTGGGAGGAACCAGGTTGTTTGCCGTACCCAGGAAACAGAGATTTCAACTGAAATCACCAGCACTATGACAGTATTCACCGACATGGAGCGTGTTCACTTCTTCGATATGTCGACAGGGGTAGCTATATGAACTAAATTTGAAAAATATATCATAGAGCATTCCGAGACCCGGTTCGGCCATGATATGTGTCCTGAATGTATGAAAAAATGGTATCCAAATAATTTATCGGCATTTATTTGTCAATAGGAAAAAGTTAAACTGGTGCCAGTATTATTTTGGTAATGACAGTATAAGAATCTGAATATTAAGTGTTTAGGTAGTGGTGAAGTGTTGTGGGCCCCCGGGGATTTAAACCCCGAACCGACGGATTATGAGTCCGGCATTTATCGACGAGAAAAAAAACGCATCTGCAATTTATCTGCAATATTTTTAACTCTACAAAGCAAATGTTAACAATTTAGGTGACACTAATTATTGGACTAAATTTGGTGGTTGATATTTTATTGAAAAGATAAATTGAATAATCGAATCCCGTTCTATGCATTTCGAACTACATTTATACATGAAAATAATTCATTGATCTCATTTCAGGTATTATTTACCGGTGGAATATTTTTAATTAAATTGCTCATCCATACATAAAAAATGTAGCTCTTCTGGAATAAGTGTGGACTATGTCTAAATAATATGATTGTTTTTCACATTTTCAAAATATGTCCAACTTGTCCCACTTATCCATTTCCTTTTGAGTATGCCAAACATACTGATGGTTCCTAACGTCGTCTCTTACTTCACCTTTGGGGTTATGTTTATAAATAATCAGAATAGAAACCTCGCTTTAAAGAGGATTAAGCCAATCAGGGCGGTATGGTACTTTGCTACGAATAATCAGTCAGATACCCACGGTGGGGGCAAAATAAGGGCTGGCATTCAGTCAGCCCTTTACAATTTAGAGACATAGAGCGATTGCATAATTCAAGGAAAATTGAACTGAATTTGCAAAGAAATCCCAATTTGTTCCCACTTTTGTTCCCACCAAGCGATACTTCTAACAACGAGAAACTTATATAAATACCTGCCTTACAAGCAGGGGGTCACTGGTTCGAATCCAGTAGCGCCCACATCCCTTTTCCCGTCGACAATACACTAAAATTAACACTGGCGTAAATTCCATCAGATTGCCATATAATTATCAAATATTATCGAATATTACCAGAAGAGACCGGAAACTTTTTTTATCACTATTGAAAATCAGGCCTACTATGATTTCAGCGGATAATTTGAAAAAAGGTCTAAATTGCGGACATGGGAAACAGTAAAGAAATATTAAGCCTTGCTTTAGGTTTGAGTCATTCCCGGGAACTCTCAAGGTGGAGGATGGGATTAGAAGGCCGATACACTACTGCGATATATAAAATCCGTATCGGCGTGTATCCAGTTTGGCGTATTTTTTTGCCATGGGGGATGGCTTACGACTAATTTAAAATACTGGGTGACCAGCATACCTTATAATTCGATTTAAACAGCCGGAGACCGCCATAGAGCAACAGAAATAGGAAATCAATAGTTTGGTACAAACCACATCGAATTATACTTTATTATACCTGAATTGAACGTGGACCTTCTTCGGTAAACCCATTTATTGATTTGTGCCCTTTTGGGAGATATTGTAAAAAGATTGACAAACCTGAAAACGGAGAAGTATTGGGTTTTTAATAGTCTAATCAAAGTGTGTCTGGGTGTGGATCTGATCGGTTGTTGTGTTGTGTTTAATCTTACTTTTTTTATAGACCTCAAGGCTTGCCTAGGGGTTATTCATTTTACACTTATAAAAAACGACTGCCACGGTGGCAGACCGACGAGAGGTGAAGAAATAAATGTTGGTTAAATGCCTTATTGGATACATATCTCAAAAAACTGGCTATATAATGCACATTATGTAGCCAATACACCCTCAATAGATACAAAAAGATTGACTTAACATTAATATTTTCTTAACATCATTTGAAATGCAGTAAATTTCTTCAAATTGGGCAATGTTCGACATATCTCCGCAGTT
>JAHJGX010000150.1 GCA_018824205.1 bacterium | reverse complement strand
TATGTGACAAAACACCCTTCTTTAAACTCTTTTCATCTCTGAATAATGTTTTAGAATGGATTCCCTGCTTGATGTCATTGTTCAGGTATTCATCTGGATTTAACTCAGGTGAATAAGACGGCAGGAAAAAGATTTCCAGCGGAAATTACACAAAAAAGAAAGGTCAGACATGACATTTCATCCCCGCCTACGTCAGGCAGGTAGCCCCTGGCGCTGCGCGACCAATTATGAGGCAGGGTTTATTGTGCCTTTGTTTTAACTGCCTCAATAGTTGCCGAAACAACATAATCTTCAATTTTTCTATTGGGTGCCCATTCGCGTATAAACTCGCGGCTTTCATCTTTTGGTTTTATTTCTATTTCATAAAACCCTGCTGATTGTAGCATCTTTTTAATTTCTTCTATTGTTGATGCACCCGCCACACAACCAGTAAACAAAGTCATATCCTTTTTTATATCGTCTGGTATCTCTGATGTAGCAACAATATCTGAAATTGCCAATCTGCCCCCAGGTTTCAAAACCCGAAAGCATTCTTGAAATACCTTCTCTTTTTCAGGAGAAAGATTGATTACACAATTTGAGATAATCACATCAACAACACTATCTGCTACTGGTAGATTTTCAATTTCGCCTAAACGAAACTCTACATTGGAATAATTTGATTTTTCAGCATTATGACGTGCTCTGCTGACCATCTCAGGCGTCATATCAATACCAATCACATGTCCTGAATTGCCAACCTGCTTTGCAGCAAGAAAACAATCAAAACCACCGCCGCTGCCTAAGTCAAGGACGGTTTCACCAGGTTTCAATGAAGCTATAGCTTGGGGATTTCCACATCCTAAGCCCATGTTGGCTCCTTCTGGAACTTCGGACACTTCCCAATCTGAATAACCCATTTCCATCGAAATTGCTTGTGCGCTTACTGCAGAATCATCACAACAAGAAGCTTCAGAACAACCACACCTTGAATTACCTGACTCAGCTACTTTTTCGTACCGCTCACGAACAGCATTACGGATTTCGTCATTATTAATTTGGTTCATTTGATCCTCTTATATATTGTTTAAATCTTTTGGACTCCAAGTAATCAAATATATGAGGGGATTTTCTGATATGCAACTGGTGTTATGCTTTCTACATAATGGATATATCCGGTTTGCTTTGTTGTAGCCAGCTTTGTGTGGGATGTTTTCCGGGAAATCATAGGGCCGGCATGTGGTAAAAACCGGCCCCAACTTGCCCCTACCATTGAATTATCATTTTCAAAACTGTCAGCGCGAAACAAGCATCACAACTCTATCGGACTTATTTTTTCAGGGCAGCTTTAATAATTATTCCCGGTTTGAAATGAGTCTTCCTCCGTGGAGGAACGTAAACAATCTCGTTTGTCCGCGGGTTGCGGGCTTTAGGTTTCGCCTTAGTGGGTTTAACTTCGAATACACCAAAACCACGGATCTCGATACGTAAATTATTTGTATCTTCACAAAGCATTTCACGCAGTGTGACAAAAGCCTCATCGACGATCTTAAAAGTTGTGGAAAACGTATGGCCTGAGCGTTTTGCCGTAATTTCTACGACATCTTTCTTCGTATAGGTTCGGGTGCGCATGAATTATCTCCTTTTTATTCACTCGTTCTACCGATATAATTCCTTGAATACTTTGCAATTTCGCTGAAATCCGGGCTTCTTGAACCCTGGATTGATGACAACTACTCGTTGTATCAATCCTTATTTGTTATGCGCTTTCCCTTTCTACCCGAACATCTATATTTTTTCTTACCAAAGCTGAAGCACGTGTTACTCTTTCACCTTTATGTCCGACTAGCATAGCTACACATTCCTCACTGGAGACGAAAATTTTGATTTTTCTGGATTTTGAATCTAGGTAAACATTTTTAATTCGACTATACTCTTTGTCACCGTCACTGACACCAAACGCTTCACGGACAGAGAGTATTAAATCTGACTCGTCATATTTAATAATTCGAACCTTCATACCATTTAGAAAATCTTGTACTTTGTAGAGTTTTTCAGCATTCCTTCCAATAATGGCGCCTATCGGATTTATTTGTTTATCAATGCCATATACAGAGATATATACTAGTGTCATGTCATGCTTGTAATGACGCATAATATGTTGTATATTACTCCATCAAACAAAAGATGGAGTAACAATGAAGAAGTACAAAGTGACATTGACCAATGAGGAAAGGCAAGAATTAAGTTCAATAAT
>JAHJGX010000149.1 GCA_018824205.1 bacterium | reverse complement strand
CCGTCCTTGAATTCGATTTCCAGAATAGTCTCTTCGTCGGGTGCAAATTTCGGGTGAACGGTTTTGCTGAAAATGTCTTCATAGGGCCGGAACTCGGGGTCTTCCAGAATACCGGCTTCGTGGCTGATATGCATCAGGTTATCGTCTTCACTATAGGATTTTTCAATGGACGCCTTCACCGGAATACCGTATTTCTTGGCATAGGCAATCATATCACTGCGTCCCTTGAATTCCGCCAGGAATTCCGGGTCTTTCCAGGGAGAAATGATCTCAACACCCGGATTTAACGCATAAAAGGCAAACTCGAAACGGACCTGATCGTTGCCCTTGCCAGTCGAACCATGGGACACTTTATTGGTCCCTTCAATGGCGGCGATTTCTATATGACGTTTGGCAATCAAAGGCCTGGCCAAAGCGGTTCCCAATAAATACCGTCCTTCGTAAATGGCATTACCCCGCAACGCCGGGTAGATATATTCCATCACAAATTCCTCTTTCAGATCTTCAATGTATACTTTTGAAGCGCCGGTTTTCAGAGCCTTTTCACGAACCGCATTGAAATCCTCTTTCTGGCCGACATCCGCCACATAGCAAATGACATCATAGCCTTTGTTGGACAGCCATTTCAGTATTACCGAAGTATCCAATCCACCACTGTATGCAAGTATAACTTTCTCCTGTTTCATTTCTCTCCTTCAGAATTATTGATTGTTTGGGTTTGATAGTGAAGGAGCCCCAGCCTAAATTCGGCCGCGTAGCTCCGGGAGGCGGGTCACGAGCAATTCCCGGAACTGCTCATGGGAAACACCTTCGGCCATAATGATCAAAACCGTGTCGTCACCGGCAATGGTTCCAATAATTATATCCATATCGATCCGGTCAAGGATCAATGCGACGCTCGGTGCAAACGACGGCAGACATTTTATTATGGCCAGATTATGAGAAAAGGCGATAGAACGGCAGGTGTGAAGCGGGGAACTGTCCTCAAGATGAGTGTAGGTAGTGGGCATCTCGTTGGACATTGTATAAATATACCCTTTTTCATCATCGGGGATTTTGATGATTTTCAGGGCTGAAAGGTCTCTGGATAATGTGGCCTGGGTAGTTGCATATCCCCTGCTTTCCAACATAGATCGCAACTCTTCCTGACTGGAAATTTTGGAGTTTCCCAGTATCTCTCGAATCGCGAGTTGTCTATCTGCCTTTTCTTTCATAATCTGTATATATATTCATATTTTACGCATAAATATACAGTATGTAAAATTTGATGTCAAGCCAATTAATTAAATATTTCTTCGGTGTCGTACAAACTGAACTAACAGTGACTATACTTTCTAAAAATCCATTCTGCCCGAAAGTACTTCAAATTACCATTACCGGATAAGAAAAACGCCGGTTGATTCACCGGCGCTTTCTTTGATAAAAATTTAAGATTCACTTTTTAACGCATCAACAAAATTTTATTTGTGGCGCTAAACTGATCAGCCTGTAGCCGCACAACGTACACTCCCGAAGCAACACCCCGGCCGGCGTCATTTCGCGCATCCCAGACAGCGGTATGATAACCGGAATTTCTAATTTCACTGACAAGTGTCCGGATCAACGAGCCACGATAATCATAAACCCGGAGTATCACCCTGGCGGATTTTGGCAGATCAAACGGAATGTTGGTTGTCGGATTAAAAGGATTCGGGTAGTTGCCTTTCAAGGCAAACTCGGTAGGAATACCGGTCAATTCATAAATTGCGGAAATCGTTGCCGAAATCGCCGCTGAACAATTACTCTCATTTCCATGAAAATCGACAGATACAATACGATAATAATAAACACCAGCCGGCATTGTCTCGGTATCAACAAAGTAGTTCTCTGTTAATTTTACATACGGTTCCATTCCCGAAGGATCAAAATCAGCTGCCATACTTCGGTAAACCATAAAATACTGAAAATCTTCATCTATCGGTTCATCCCAATCCAATTGGACGCTACCATCACCGGCAACCTGAGCAAGCAAACCTGTTGGAACATGCGGCTTGAGATTATCCACTGAATAGCCTTGAACTTCACTGCTGATAAACGTGCCTTCCGCCATTCCGGCAATAATTCTGAACGACAACAAACCGTTGCCGGTTACGGATGAATCGAGCGGCGTATGAGCCAGGATTTCATAGGACTCCGCTCCATAGGCTACCATGGAATTTGCCGCCATCCAGCCGCTGCCGTCATTGATTTCAACGGTATACATCTCAACCGTATCGCCGGACGCGGATGTGGTTTTACCGAGAGGTGTTGCGGTATCATAAAAACTTTTCTGGAATGCGACGGTTACCCAGCCACCCTGATCGTCAGGGACGTCCACTACATCGTTAATAAATGCCTGTCCCAGAGCCAGGGCATCGATAAAGTTTTCAAGTACAAGGGTATCGGATACAATTCCGTTACTCACAATGAGTGTCACTGTATAAAGTCCGTAATTTTCATAAGTGTATAACGGATTTTGAACAGCGCCGGTATTCCCGTCGCCAAAATCCCATTGCCATGACGTAATCAAAACATCTTCACTCCGGGAATTATCGGTGAATTGAACTGTTAGCGGAACAACACCCCGGCGGATATCTGCCCTAAAATCGGCAACTGGTGGCTTTGTCGTTTTCCAGATACTTCGATTGGTCCCAATAATCCAGCTTGTACCATCGCCTGCAATTCCGGCGCTGTAGGGATAATATTGGGCTGAAGTTCCCGGCAATGACTGCAATTGCCAGGTATAACCGGCGTCCCTGGTAATATAACAGGCATGAGCGCTATCGCCCCCGACAGCGATTCCCAGATTACTATCCCGGTTGATATAGAAAGAAAACAGCCACGCCGCAGGAACATCAAAGGCGGCTGGCGTCCAGCTAACGCCGCCGTCAACAGTTTTCCAGATACTGGTGACATATTGACTATCAACCATTTTATAATACATGAACAGAAAGGTATTTTCATTTAAAATGTGGATCGAGTTGTCGCTGACGCCCGGATAGGCATTATCCAGGCTGGGAAGATTGCCTTTGATGCTTGACCAGGTAGCGCCGCCGTCCCGGGTAATAAAGGGTTCATTGTTCCATGGCGGGACATTTAGCTGACCAAGAGCAACACCCACATTTTGATTCAGCCAATCTGCCGCATTAACATGGGGTCTGGAGGTCGGCAACGGCGCAATGGACTGAACTGTATAGGCTTCATTTTGAGGATCCCAGGTAATTTTCTTAAACCAGCGGGTACTGGTCACACCAAGCCTGGCGGTCCCGGAAACATAAACCAAATTTTCGGTAACCTGCTGCAAATGCTTAATCTGATCGTCATTGATATCAAAGCGTTGCGACCAGGTCTGGCCACCGTCCCGTGTGCACCAGACATAACCGAAAACCACATCATAATTGTAATTATTGGAGCCATCATCCAGAGAAAACGAAACGCAGCCGATGTCTTCATTAATGAAACTTACCCGTGGTGTTACACCCAGTCCGTCGAAATTCTGAGCCGGCTCAGGGGAGACGTCCGCCCAGGTCTGTCCTCCGTCAGTCGTTTTATACAATTTATTGTGACTCGAAACGATATAGGCAATATTTGCCGAGATAAACGCGGCGTCATAATAATGTGTAGGATCAACGCCAGGACCGTTATTCAATTTCACAAAGCCATCCAGTTGCGGTTGCTGAACGGTTTTTTCCAGAACTTCTATATATCCGGTTTTGTTGATTGTATCTGTTTCAGTAGCATTGCCCGTAATCAACATTACATCGTACACGCCAGGGGTTTCATATTTATGTTGCGGATTCTGAATAGCCGCGCTCTCTCCGTCACCAAATTCCCACTGCCAATATGTCGGTGAACCGCTGCTTTTATCTGTAAAATTCACCAGTAATGGTGCCTCTCCACTTGTTACATCCGCGGTAAACTCCGCTGTCAGCGCAATCGGTTCATGGTGAAAATACAATGCGCCAATATCGACAATCGTGCCATCGGGATCAGGTAGCGATTGTGGATCGCCAGCATCGATACAGGGTGAGTTAGATTGCAAATGATAATCACCAGTGCCTACAAACAACGGATCGCTGGAAATATCGCCGGTTCCGACAGCTAACCCCTGATAATTGGTTGTATTATTCCAGACACAATTATAGCGCGAGATAACACTCCCATCATTTTCCGCTGCCTTAACGATTCCGGTCTCGCTCCCGACAATAATATTATTCACCACAATCGCATCTACAAAACCGGTCAGAATTCCATAGGTTAGATTCCCAACAATGGTATTGTTTATTATTTGCGGGTTGCCCAGCTCAAAAACCTGAATACCTTCCCAACTATTGTTCAGTATCTGATTAAACCGAATTATCGGCGATGAGCCAACTCCATTACTCCAATTGATGCTTGTACAAATTCCCGATGAGCCATCCCGGATAATACAATACTCGATAGTTGGACTGGCTCCTTCGCACATAATTCCGTAACCGGCGTTGATAATTGAAAATCCACGGATAACGGCATCGTTGGATTCACCGGCGTCGAAATTGAACGCATTGGCGCCATCGGCATTTATGATACAATTCTGGGCGCCGTTCTGGGAACGCAGTACGATAGATTTTCCACCAAAATTCAGCCATGTATTACCGGCGCCGCTATACGTTCCATCCTGAACCGTAACAATATCACCTGCGGAAGCCATATCAATTCCCTTTTGAATGGTTTGATAGGGACTGGAAGCGGAGCCGTCGCCTGTTTCATCCGAGCCGCCCTCCGTCACAAAGATTTCCGAAGCGACCACTTGCGGAGTTACGGTGATATAATCGGTTTTAATAATCTCATTCATGATTACGCCGTCAGACACGACTAAGGTAACCGTATAACTGCCGGCATTTTCATAGACGTGAGTCGGATTGGTTTCGGCGCTATTCGAACCGTCGCCAAAGTACCACATCCGGGAATTAATAGTCGTATTGGTCGCTGTCGATTGATCGATAAAATTTACACTGAAAGGTGCCACTCCGGAAGATCCCGAACTTACACTAAATGCAGCCGCAATTGTCGCCTGTTTTTCAAAGGCACCCATATCAGGAGCACCGCCGTTATAGTTTCCGGCTGGAATATTGACCAACACATTGCCCTCCAGCTCATAGTAGGCGGCTCCGGCGTCAATACAGGGTGAGCCGGGTTGCAGACGGTAGTCGAGATCGAAAGCCGGATTATGACCAATTGTATCGGCGCCGATCACATTGTCTAAAAAAGTATATGTTCCGTTGTAAAGCGTCTGGACTCCGGCGGCTCCGCCTTTGATATCGGAGTAGGCTATTTTGAATGTACCATAAGAAAATGAACATATTTCGGGAATTCCCGGGCTGGAATTGTTCCAGACAATTGAGTTAATCAGCACCGGATGCGAAATCGAAGCCGAAACGCCGCCACCGTATTCATTGGCGTGATTATCAACAATTGTCACATTCACAAACACCGGACTACTGCTGAACATACCAACACCGCCTCCGCCATTAGTATATTGCGTTGCCGTGGCGGTATTATTGGCGATCAGAACATTCTCAAAACGGGGACTACTGTAATAGAGATACACACCGGCTGCATTGCTGGCCCGGTTGTTGACAATATTCGAATTTTTCACCAATGGATTGGAATGATCAGAAATCCAAATTCCTGCACCGGCGATGGCAACATTATCCGATATGAGAACATTTTCAATGAGCGGATCGGAATACTTCTCGCAGATGATTCCACTGGCCTGATTATTGGAAACCGTAACATTTCTGATTGTCGGACTTGAATTATCTTTTATATAAAGCCCCTGTCTGGAATTGTTGCTTATTACCAAAAATTCAAGTGTCGCCTGGCAGTTCGTTTCACACCGAATACCCATATAATTCCCGATTACCCGCAGATGACTCAGCGTAGGGCTGGAACCGCTGATGCAACGAATTCCTGTATTGCCGGCATTTTGAATTGTAAACCCAATCAAACAGGCATCCTGATTTTCGCCATTCACGAAGCTGACCGGATACTGAATATCTGTCCCGTTGATAATCGTAGTAGAAATGTAGCTGGTATCCCCGCTTGTCAGATAAAACGATCCCACAACTAGATTTTTCCCGGAAAAATCGATAGCCTCATTATATGTTCCCGGATCAACCACAACAGTATCACCATCAACACCGGCGACAATGGCCGCCTGAATCGTAGGGTAATCGGTGTTGGAAACATAAAGTTGATTTCCCAAAATGAGACTGCTCAACAGCAGAATGCAAATGGTTACATAAGGTATTGATTTCATAAAATGCCTCTTTCCTGCATAAATGTTTTTAGTTATTGATCTCTTCTGCCGGATAAAATTCACTCAGTTATTGTCACTTCTACAAATATACTCCAAGCGGCAACGACAACACTTCAGAGCATACTCCATATAAATTTTAAAGGTATAAATTACTTTACTCCCAATTAACCTTGTATGTAATCTACAGGTCGCCTACGATGAAAACAACGGCATAATCTCATCGGTTTAAAAAGTATGACACAGGTCAAATTACCGACGTATATATTATCCAACTCTATCCCGATTCCGGACGATGTTTTTATTGGAAAATCCCAATAATCCGCTTATTTTCCACCATCAATAAGGAGTCAACCATGTCATTTAATGCCCTGTTTATTGCCCACGCGCCCGATGCGGACAAGACGATTCATCGAGCCACAATCAAGACCGGAATGTATAAATTGATCACAGTCTGTGTAAGAAATCAAAGTGAGGCGCTTGAAATCTGCGATGAATTAGTCGAACAGGAACAAATCGATTCGATCCTGCTCTGTCCCGGTTTTACTCACCAGGATGTGGCCGAGATCGTGAAAGCGACGGATAATAAGGTGGCTGTAGTTGTGGCCAGAGGCGACGGGCCGTCGGGACGCATAGTCCAGTCCGCATTCATACGAGCCGGATATATATCACATGGGAAAAAATGAATAAAATAAAAAATATTCATATAATCGCTTTCGATGGTGATGATACTCTCTGGGTCAACGAAAGCTATTACCAAAAAACCGAAGGCTCTTTCTGCGAATTATTGTCAGATTTTCTATCAGCAAACAAAGTCTCCGAAGAACTATTCAAAACCGAAATGCAAAACCTGGCACTCTACGGTTACGGCGCCAAAGCATTTACACTGTCATTGATTGAAACAGCCATTCGAATCAGTAACGGTAAAATCAGCGCTATTCAGATTTCTGAAATTATTAAATTTGGAAAACAACTGATCGACAGCCCGATTGAACTGCTAGACGGCGTTCCCGAGGTGTTAAGTGAATTGTCACAGTCATATACACTAATCCTGGCAACTAAAGGTGACCTGCTTGATCAGGAACGCAAACTGCAAAAATCCGGGTTGGAATCCTATTTTCATCATATCGAGATCATGAGCGACAAGCAGAAGACAAATTACCAAAAACTCCTTCACCATCTGGATTCCGATCCGTCTCATTTTCTTATGGTGGGTAATTCTTTAAAATCCGATATTTTACCGGTTTTAAATATCGGCGGAGAGGCCGTTTATGTTCCTTTTCATACCACCTGGCTACATGAGCAGATCGGTGCTAAGGAACTCCAAAATCAACACTTCCACCAGATAAGCTCACTCAAAGAACTCCCGGCAGTTTTAACCACATGATCGGATTTTATGGATCGGCCCAATTCAATTATCGAAATTATCATAAAACGCAGCTCCCGGCGCAATTACCGCACCGAACAGCTCAATCGTAACATCCTGAAACAGATATCAAATCTATTGACGAGTCCTCCCGCGGGACCGTTTGGCGGCAAGTCTACTTTTCAGCTGCTTCACAAATCCATTGCAATAGATCAAAAAATCAAACTCGGCACTTACGGTTTCATCAGCGGCGCTCAATATTTTATTGTGGGGAAAACAGTCTCAAGTCCCGAAGCCTTTGTGGATTTCGGATACCGGCTGGAGTGGATTATCCTGCAATTGACCGCATTAGGGCTGGGAAGCTGCTGGCTGGGTGGCAGTTTCAAGCGCAGTGAATTTGCCAAATTGCTCGATCTCAAAGAATCTGAAATTATTCCCGCCGTCACACCGGTCGGATATGCAACCGATAAACGTTCCGTCAGGGACAAACTCATCCGTCTCGGCGCCGGATCGAAAAACCGCAAATTCTGGTCTGAACTCTTCTTCGATAACAACTTTGAACATCCCTTAACAAGTAATGATATTGGAGAATTTGCAACAGTTCTAGAAATGGTCAGGCTGGCGCCATCGGCGTCCAACAAGCAGCCCTGGCGCATTGTGAAAATCGGAAGCATCTATCACTTTTTCCTGCAACGCACACCAGGCTACGGCAAAATCTTTCCCGAAATCGATCTCCAGAAAGTTGATCTGGGCATCGCCATGTGTCATTTTGAGATGACTGCTAAAGAAATGGATTTGAGGGGACACTGGAAATATCTCGATCCCAATATATCGCTACCGGAAAATTCGGAATATATTCACAGCTGGGTTTGAACAAATATTCTTTGGTCTATGTTTTTCAAATAAAAAAACCTCTTGTATGTTTATACCGCACAATTGTACGTTTTCAACATACATAATAAGATTTAGTAGTGAATTTACTCGCTCAAATTTTATCATCAAAAGTTCGATCCGGGATTTTCAGATTTCTTTTGGGAACCGAAACTCCTGTCTGCCCGGCAGCCGCCGGGCACAGGCATGGCAGGAACCAACGCTTTTTCGCCTGGCATTAGCCGCAGAAAAAGAGATTAAACGTAAAAGACCTCAAGTGTATTATGATCTGTTACCAGAGTAGGGATTTATGTTTTTACAGTTAAACTTCAAAGCATGTAAATTTTAATTTTAACTTACTTTATACTTTAACGGCATTATAAAATATCCTTAAAATTCAAGTGTAAATCCGCCTACCGGGAAAAGGCTGAATTGATAGACGTTTTCTATGCTTCCATCAGCGGCATAGTTGTATCCCCAGATATTTTTGCGACCATAAATATTCATTATATCTATGTAAGCAACAACAGCAGTGCTTTTGTACATCCATCTCCTCAGGATCATTAAATCAAAACGGTGATATTCCGGTAAGCGCTCAGTATTAATATCTGTGCTCCAGCTTGTGTACCAGCGGCGCAGACAGGGATCGTAGGTCTGCGTGGTATATGGTCGTCCCCTGGTGTATCTCCAGCGAACGCTTATTTCAAATTCATCTCCCGGTGAAATTAACCAGGACATTGCTTTCCACAACTTCTTATCTCTTACATTTTGGTACCATTTATATTCATGCATATTCCAGCGGTGCCCTGAAATGAATGTAAATACATCTCTGAAATCATAATCCGCAATATAGTAAGGTTCGTCCGCTCTTCGTACATCTTTTCTTTTTGCGATATAATGCGAGTAAGAAAGAGTGAGATTAAAGTCTTCGCTCAATTTTTTCTGTAAGAAAAATTCGATTCCTCTGGAATAACCTTCACCGATGCTCATCATCTCATTTTTGTAGTAATCCAAAGAATCATGCTCTATCCACGATCTCGGAAGTGAGAGGTTCTGATAATCCTTCTGATAGATTTCGATACTGCCTTTTATGTCTTTGGTAAACAGATGTTCGACGCCAAGGACATATTGATCAGTTGAACGACTTTTTAACTTTCTGTTCTTTCCAAGATTAGCGGTAAAATTAAAATATGCCGGTTCCTGAAAATGCTTTCCGTAACCAACGTTAATTGAAGTTACCGGTGTTAATTTATAAGAAAATCCAAAGCGTGGTGCGAGCATACTGTAGTTTGAATACTCAAATTTCGAATAACGTAATCCTGCAGTCAGTGTGATCTTCGGTATCGGTTTCCATTTGTATTGACCATAAACAGCGTACTTTGTTGTCCTTATATTTTTATCTAAATTCCACTCGTTATAGACCCATGCTATTCCGTGTGTAGCGAATGTATCCGGATTGGCGGCGTAATAATCATCGGCATTATAATAAAATGTCATATCAGTTGGGTCATTATAGGGATGATAATAATATGTCCAGGCTGTATCTCCTTCAAACCAATCTTTATGATTGAACTGGATGTATTTAATATTTGCTCCCACCATGAAATCATGTTGGTTATTAATACGATGAAAGTAATCTCCTTTGAGTGTCCATTCGGTTTCAAGGTCATTCTTGGTAAAAAAGGTGTTCCGGCTGCCATCCGCCATACCTTCTTTCACATTATAATCCCAATAATTGCCGACATTTGATAGTGTTATGAGTGAATACCGGTTTTTCCCAAAGAGTGTTTTTAGAGTTAATCCCGTAGCATATTCATTGCCTTTCACATCAACATACTCTGCTCCTCGCGAAACGCTTTCGTTGCCTTCTTCGATATTAATAGCATCGTTTCCGTAGAGACCATTCCAGATGAGTTTGGTTTTTGGTGAAAGGTACCAGACAAGTTTGCCCTGTAAACTATAGTATTGGGGCACCGCTGTCATACCGAAACTTTTAATTATAAGATCAAGATAGCTTTTATGAAATCCGAGCATGTATGAAACAGCGCCATTGGCAAGAGGACCTTCTGCAAAAAGCCCGATACCGGACATTCCCATATCCATGTCCATGTGGAATTTCTCACGGTTTCCTTCCTTCAAATGAATGTCCATAACGGATGATGCTTTGCCGCCGTATCGGGCCGGGAATGCTCCGGCATAGAAATCCACTTCGCGAATAAACAATGGACTGATTATAGCAATGGGACCGCCACCTGTGCCCTGATAACCGAAATGATTCGGGTTGGGAATTTCAATATTGTCCATTAGAAAAAGATTTTCTGCCGGCTCGCCACCCCGGACTATTATTTCATTCTCCTGATCAGCGCCGGACACAACCGCAGGCAGCGCCTGCATCATACGCTGAACATCCATAGCACTACCAGGATCACGAACCAATTCAGCATAATCAATATTTCGATCCGAAACAACTGCATCACGCGCCTTTACAAAAGCAGTTGCAGTGACAATAACCTCTTCACCCTGCAATAGAGCTTATTCCCAATGATACATCCATTTGGGAAATTCGGTCCGGACTGACCGGGATATTGAGTTTTTCAAGCTTCTCATAGCCCATCATTTGAAAGGTAAGATTATAAGTCCCCACAGGAATGTTACGGATGTGATATCGGCCATCAAGATCAGTGGCAGCGCCCCAGTCAGTACCGCTAATAACAACATTTACTCCGGTCAACGGGGCCTGGGTTTCTTTATCAATTAGCACTCCAATAATGTCGCCTGTTTGTGCACCTAAACATACCGTTATTAGCAAGATAAGAATCAAGATTATCAGTAGTCGAATCCTTGAACCTTTCACTCTTTCTTCTCCTTTACTGAATGGATGGTTGCTGTATTTGGACATTAGCGCGGTGAGTTTCCCATCCATGTTCTTCACGCTCTATTCAGCTATCATTTTCTTTATAATTTCAATGTAAAAAAATTTGATAAAATACTAGCTTACTCAAAAATCTCAGAATTTGAAGTATATTAAGAAATATTCGGAAACTATTGAAAAAGTTATTTCATCTGAGATGTTATTATTGATGATTTTGTAAAAAATGATTATATGTGCCATCTGAACGAGGTACAAGTCGGGACTTCGCTCATCAGATGACAGATAGTGTTAGAATAACAATATGGGTTAGAAATGACAAACCAACGTGTCATTCTTGAGGAGCATGCGACGAAGAATCTTGTGATAAAAAGCTTTGGTCTAAAGCGATTCTTCTTCGCTTCGCTCATCAGAATGGCTGTTTTGATACTTTTTCTCTCAAAGATATCCCTATAGGGACGAAACCATCAAAGATAAAAAAACTTCTTGTATGTTTACACCGCACAATTGTATGTTTTCAGCATACATAATAGGATTTAATAGTGAATGTACTCGCTCAAATTTTATCATCGAAAGTTCGTTCCGGGATTTTAAGAATTTTTACGGAACCGAAACTCCTGTCTGCCGTTCCGGCACAGGCAGGCGGGAATTACATTTGAGGGAAATTGAAAGAAAAACAGGATTTGCAATTGGAACAGCTCGGTCCCAAAGGGAATCTTCGATCAACCCGCTCTTGAAGATCGGATTATATGGGATTAAAAATAGACACGCAAATTTTTAAGAAAAGTGTAATTGAAATATATGTTAGGATTTATCGGGAATGATATATTAGACCATGTTTAATAATTATAAATATTTGAATATCATAGTGATTTTATTGTTAGGTATTATTACATGTTCTTCAAATTTATATTGTGATTCTGATGATGTTAAGTCATCTTCGGAAATTATATTTGAAATCCCACAATTATTTGAACAAGGTCTGTATGAAACAGCTCTACTGGAATCAAAAGATATTTTATCACAGAACTATAAGAATCACAAAGGACATTGGTACCTTGGGCGTAGTTTTTATTATTTGGGAGAATTCGATAGTGCTCTTATCCATTTTCAATATGCTTTAAAATTATCACCAGATGTTGCAGATTATAATTATTGGGTGGGAGAAACATGCGGAATGGCTATATCGAAACATCCCTTTAAAGTAC
Source organism: bacterium (assembly GCA_018824205.1). GTDB lineage: Bacteria > Fidelibacterota > UBA2242 > UBA2242 > UBA2242 > B118-G9. Next base: position 6,140 of record JAHJGX010000149.1, on the reverse strand, counting down.
TCTCCCTCATCAAAAGAATGAAGACGGCCTTTTCAACAGCAATATTGCTCGATTCAACCCATGTCGAAGCTCGTATCGGTTTAATAAAATATTATTTGTTATCTCCAAGTTTACTCGGGGGCGATCGTACTATCGCATTGGAACACATCGAAAAATTGACAGAGATAGATTGGCTATATGGTCAGATCTGGGTTGGTATAGTTCTCGAATTAGATGAAAAATATGATTCTACAAAATTTCATTATACTACAATAATATCTCAATGTTCTTCAGATTGTAAACGAATTTTCTTAGCGTACGGGCAGTTTTTATTTCGATTTGAAGGATATAATGAAGCTAAGGAGCAGATTACACTCTGTATTAAAGAAGATTCCACGTTTGGAGAAGCATATTATTGGTTGGGACGATGTTGGGAAGCATTAGAGAATATGGACCAGGCTTCAATTGCCTATAAGCAGGCTAAATATTGGGCCCCATATTATCGTGATATAAAGAGTAGAAGTCCTTAGCCGATAATAATATCCTAACGAATCTTCGCACCTGACGCCATATTAAAAAAAAACGATAACCGAAAAACTTTTATTCGGCGTCAGTATGTGCTAAAGACATCTCTTCGAAACAAGCAGGAATCGCTCCAGCGAAGTCCCTATAGGAAACAAAGCCATCTAACTGGAATTTGTACGGCTTTGAATTATTCTGATAATCACCCGTCGTTGGTGAGCATTTACAGTTAGCAGGTAAATTTTTAGAAAATTATTGCACAAGCATGAATTTTATATTAACCTATATAAAAGATAGAGAATAGTTTGTGGAATTAACGAAAAACATCAAAAACGAAATAAAGCACGATTTAAGAGAAAGCCTTAAGCAAGAAAAGGAAATTGATAAAATTGTAATTTTTGGCTCTTTTCTCACTACTAATGAAGTTAATGACATTGATGTTGCAATATTTCAAAATAGTGATCAATCTTATTTAACTCTTGCGTTAAAATATCGAAAATTAACAAGATCAATTTCAAAACGAGTACCTCTTGATATATTGCCAATCATGAGTAATAAAAGGAACTCCGTATTCTTACAGGCAATTGAAACCGGAGAATTGATATATGAAAAATGAAACATCTCTCTGGTTAAATTACGCAAGGGATAATCTTGATTCCGCAATACTACTTTTGGAGAATAATCTGTTTAACCCCTGTTTGCAAAACCTACAACAATGTGTTGAAAAGACTCTTAAAGCAGTCTTAATAGAAAGAAATTATCCTCTAAAACGTACGCATAGCATAAATGAATTGAAAAATATTGTTGATTCAATTGGTATCCGGATAAATTTATCCGAAGATGATTGTGATTTTTTTGATTCAGTTTATCTGCCTTCAAAATACCCTGTTGCAAGCATAATTCCTGATTTTAATCCGGATAAAAGTATGTGTAATAATGCGATTAAAATCGGGGAATATTTATTTAAAACAGCTAATGAAATCCTAAAATAAATCTAACACATCACATCCTTTTGAAAAAACAACAATTATTTGCACTAAACAGAGATATACCTATTTGCAGACGGTCTTAAACTTGCTATCCTACATTTTCCGTCTATACAACCGTGTGACAAGCTTCGGAAGGTTCAGAAACAGCGCTACTTTATGACAAAATCCGCTTTCAAATCCACAATCAATTCTCCATATCGGTCTTTCAACATGTTGATTTCCTTCACCAGGTAATCGATCCGGGTTGCGGACTCATTCATGAAAAAGCGAAAGAGTTCCCGCTTCTCAGTATGTTCCTCAGCAACCGGCAGAAAAAGAGCGCAGCGATAGGCAATTGAGGATATTTCCACCAGGTAATTGGCCACATAATCCTGAAAATCTTTATTTCTAAGCTCGGTAACATCTGCTACAATTTCCTGGAGTTGCTTCACAAATCTGAGAACTCTGATCTTATCAGCGCTTAATTCTTGAATTTTTAATTCTTGTACCTTTTTCCATTCCGATTCCAGGACATTATTGATCACACCACCGATAGCAGCAACTACCTGCAACTGTGTCGTTCCCTCGTAGATATTGGTGATGCGGGCGTCCCGGGCCAGGCGTTCCACGGGAAAATCTTTCATGTAGCCGCAACCGCCGTGAATCTGGACCGCGTCGTAAGCGACCTTATTGGCCATTTCAGTGGCCGTAAATTTCGTCAACGGCGTCAGAAAACCCGCCATGGACACAGCGTATTTCAGTTCGGTTTTAACATCTTCGCCGCGTTGAGATTTCCGTTCGTACATATCTTCAAGATCCACCGCCCGGGATGTTTTATAAAGCAGCATTCGGGTGGTTTCAATCTCTGCCTGCATCTTCTTCAGCATCTGGTAAACCGCCGGAAAATGGACAATTGACCGGCCAAACTGCTCGCGCTCATTGGCATATTTTACCGCCTCTTCAAATGCCGCCTGAGCAATCCCCAATGCCTGCGCTGATACGGCCAAGCGCGCACCGTTCATCAGGCTCATGACGTACTTGATCAAACCAAATTTACGTTTACCCACCAGTTCGGCTTTCGCCATATTGAATTGCATTTCACAGGTTGGCGATCCGTGAATACCGTGCTTGTTTTCGATGCGCCGCACAAACATATGATCGTCACGATAGCGCTCGTAGAGAAACATACTCAGGCCGCGGCCGCCTTTTGACCCCTCTTCGGATCGCGCCAACACCAGCGATACCTCACCGTTGCCGTTCGTTATAAACCGCTTCACACCGTCGAGATACCACTCACCGTCTTTTTCAATTGCCCGCAACGCCACCGACTGCAAATCGCTTCCGGCGTCGGGTTCGGTGAGCGCCATGGAACCGCTGACTTCCCCTTTGCAGAATTTTGGCAACACTCTATCCTTCTGCTCTTCATCGCCAAATTTATTGACAGTCACCGCAATATCCTGAAGCCCAAAGAGATTCATCAGGCTGGCGTCCGCCTGGGAAACCATCTCGACAATGACGGTGTTGACCGTCACCGGCAGATTCAGTCCGCCGTACTTGCGCGGCAGCATTCCGCCCAGATATCCGGCATCGGAAAGCACTTTCATATTTTCCTGGGTTTCCGGCGCCCAACTGACCAGACCATCCCGATAAGTCGGTCCCTGTTCATCGACGGCTTCGGCCCGGGGTGCGATGAAATCGGCACAAATTTCCCCGGCATTATTCAGGGACATTTCATACCATTCATGGGCTTCTTCGTAGGAATGCAGCGCCTCGGAACCGGTATCCTGATAACCGTTTTCCAGATCGCTGACGATTTCTTTCAAATCCAGGTTATTCAGATAGAAATTTCGATTCTCACTATAGAAGTTTTCCATTAACCTTCCTCCTTCAGGTAGCGCAACATAACCGGGATAATCTCGTTCAGGTCACCGACAATTCCCATGTGGGCGATATTGAAAATCGGTGCATCGGGATCTTTATTGATGGCAATAATTTTCTGGGATTCTTCCATTCCGGCGCGATGCTGAATCTGTCCCGAAATTCCGCAGGCGATATAGAGTTTCGGGCGCACAACCGAACCGGTCTGGCCCACCTGGTGATCCTTTTCCACAAAACCAAAATCCACGGCTGCCCGGCTGGCGCCGACTTCACCGCCAAGTGCTCTGGCCAGTTCCCGGATCAGGCGGAAATTTTCCTCGCTGCCGACTCCGGCGCCACCGGAAACAACAATATTCGCCGAATTGAAATCTACCTTCTTCACTTTTGGGACAATTTCCAAAAACTCACTTTTTATCCAGAGTTCATTAAAATCAATTGGGAAGACTTCGGTTTTCACCGGAAAATTCAGACGTTCATCCGGCAGCAGCATGACGCCTTCGCGAACAGTCGCCATCATTGGGCGGTGATCGGGTGTGATAATCGTCGCCAGAATATTCCCTCCGAAGGCCGGGCGCATCTGATACAGTATTTTACCTTTATCTTTATAATCATCAATGTAAAGCTGGGTGCAATCCGCAGTCATACCTGTTTTCAGCGACGAGGCAATCAACGGCGCCACATCCCGACCGGTATGGGTTGCTCCGAACAACACAATGTCCGGTGACTCAGAATTTATCATTGTTTCGAGGATATGTTTATATGCAATTGAATGCAAATGCGCCAGGCGCTCATCTGTAAAATACAACAATCGACTCATTCCAAATTGAAACAGTTCATCGCAGTTCTCCGGCAGTGAATCTCCGGTAAAAATTCCCACGACCTCACCGCCCAGCGGATTGGATAAAGTATAGGCTTTATGGGTCAATTCAAGACTGACATTGCGGAGCTGATTACTGAGCGGGTTTTTTTCTATAAATACAACAGATTTCATCAATTAACCTCTACGTAATCTTTCATTATGTCCCGCACCAATTGCCGGATATCCGTCGCTTCGGTTCCGTACATTTTCAGGTCGCCGCCTTTCAGCATAATGCTCTTGATTTTGTGCACTTTCGTGGGGCTGCCTTTCAGGCCGCAGCGATCTTCCTCCAGACCCAGATCGTCTATGGTACAGGTTGGAATAATCCAGTCGTTCTCTTTAGCAACCGACAGTTCATCTTCACTGAAATTATCTTTCAGATCTACCCGGAAATATTGCAGCATCTTCCGGCAGTTGGGATAACGAGGCGTATTGGCTTCGGCCGTTACTGTTAATAATACGGGGTAAGCGGTTTTAATAACTTCAGTCTGGACCTCGCCGTCCCGTTCAACAATCAGGTAATCATCGGTAAATTCTTTCAATTTTGAGACATAAGTGACCTGGTTATAGCCAATTTTATCAGCGACCTGCGGACCCACCTGGGCAGTATCACCATCGATTGCCTGACGTCCGGCAAGCACCAGGTCGACATTGCCGATATTTTTAATGGCTTCCGCCAGCACATAAGAAGTCGCCAGTGTATCGGCAGCAGCAAATTTGCGGTCGGTAATCAGCATGACACGATCAGCGCCCATATATAACGAATGTTTTAATATTTCAACGGCTTTAGGCGGCCCCATGCTAATGACGATCACTTCGCCACCAATTTTATCTTTAATCATTAGTGCCATTTCAAGGGCATTCAAATCCTCAGGATTAAAAATCGCCGGCAATGCTGCCCGGTTGACGGTACCATCCGCTTTCATGGCGTCGCCGGTGACATTGGCGGTATCGGGTACCTGTTTTGCCAGAACTACTATTTTTTTCATCTATCCTCCAAAAGGAAAACGTTAAGCAGTTAGTTTAACACAGAAAACGTTTTTTTCAATATATTTTTAACGATCAAACAGACCTATTCATATCATTTATCAAATTTGCCTCTTGGACTTTTTCGAATATCGGGGTAATTTCCCGTCAATCAGAAAGGATATTTTATCATGATTCGCGAAATTAATTTGGAAAATTGGTCCCGACGACGCCAATTTGAATTTTTTAAAAATTACGACTACCCTCATTTTAATATCAGCACAAACATCGATATCGCCGAAGCCTACCACTATACAAAAAACTACAGCATTTCATTGTTTAAAACAATTTTATTTGTCAGTTTAAAAACGATTAACAGTATACCGGAATTTCGATGCCGTATCCGGGAAAACAGCGTTGTTGAACATGCCGTTGTCCACCCGTCGTTTACAGTCAGCGTAGAAAATGATCAGTTCAGCTTCTGCAATTCTGATTTCGATGTGAATATTCATCAATTTTTCCGGAATGCCGAACAGGCCATCCAGGCCGTAAAAGATAATCCGTTTATTCAGAGCGATTCCGGTCAGGACAACCGGGTTTATATCACCTGCATTCCCTGGATTTCTTTTACCGGAGTCATGCATCCTATCAATTTGCATCCCGTGGATTCGGTCCCCAGACTTGCCTGGGGCAAATACATTATCGAAGAAGAATCAGTAAAATTGCCTTATTCCCTGCAATGTCATCATGCCCTGGCAGACGGATATCACGCCGGATTGTTTTTTAACAGGTTCCGCGAAATTATCCGCTCGCCGGAAACATTATTTTCTGGATAATCCTCAGGAAAACAATGTTGCCGGAAGCATCAAATCCACTCAATAAATTGAGCGGTTAATGTTTATGCCGATCACGAAGGATTCTCCGAGGGAGTCCGTTGTGACCTTTGGAAAGGCATGCCTATGGCATAT
>JAHJGX010000148.1 GCA_018824205.1 bacterium | reverse complement strand
ACGGACAGCGCAATCCCAACAGCGTGGCCGATTATTACTATGATCCCTTTACGGATAAAAATGTCTACTTCCTGACCTGGAGTGCGCAAAACGGTCTGCGTTACGCCGAGGAATCGGCTAAAACAACGATCAGCACTAATGATGCAATCGTTCCGTCGGATTATGAGTATACGTCCCATTTTGAGGTAAATAGTTATTTTGACAGACTTGGGCAAGTCGATACCGATCTTCCCACTCACACGCGGGACCATTGGTTTTTTGACAGCGGTATTAATGGCGGCACAACCAAGAGTTACAATTTTCAATTGATTCATCCGAATGTGAATATTTCAGAACCGTTCAATATAGAAGTCGGTATGCACGGATTAACATATCAATCCGGGGATCATACGGTTACTATACACATTAATAACTATGAAGCTGCAACCGACAGCTGGAGTGATCAGATCCCACATATTATCCGGAATGATGCCGGTCAGACGCTTCAGAACCGGTTCCTCAGGCATGGCGAAAATAAAATTCAATTAGCGGTCGCCGGCGATGATCCCACAAACAAATACGACAAGGTGCTTTTTGATTACCTTAATATTCACTATAAACGGCTGTACCAGGCATACAAAGACCGGATTGATTTCAATCGTCCTGAAAAAACGCCGACCGGAACATATCATTTTAAAATTAGTGGTTTCGAAAACCCGGACATTTCTGTTTATAAGATCGGAAAAAGCAAACTGATGGACTTTAGTGTCGAATACAGTACGCTGACGGATAATTACTCAGTCTTGGTTGAGGATTACATTCACGACGATAATACTATCTACATTGCGGCCTCTAAATCAGGAACAATGCAGCCGCTTAGTATTCAAGCCGATACAATTTTCAATATTTCTGCTGAAGAAAACCCCGTTGATCTGCTGATAATATCGGATCAGCAGTATAAAAATAAACTCTCAAAACTGTTTTACTTTTATCAAAGCGTCGGCATCAATGCCCGGGTAGTAGGCATCAGAGACATTTACAATGAATTCAATGACGGAATAGTAAGCCCCTATGCCATTCGGGATTATTTGGCTTTCATTCATGAAAACTGGGCGCACAAACCCCAATCCGTTCTTTTAATTGGTGATTCCGGAATTCGGGAACAGGAATCCATACCGGCATTTTTCAATCAATCTTATAAATATGGCGCCTGTGCCAGCGATCACTGGTATGTGGTTCACGATGAAAATTCCGGGATACCGGAGTATGCGATTGGACGCTGGCCCGTATCGGATCTGGAAGAGTTGGAATTGCTTATTGACAAACGCATTAATTATACTGATAAAGCACCGGTCGGCCCCTGGCGGAATGAAATGCTCTATATCGCCGGCTATGAGGATGTATTCAAGAATCAGACCGAAAACATGATCCAACGGCAGATACCGAAAGAATTCAGCATCAACCGGATTTTTATCAATCCATCATCTGTAAAAACCCTTTTTTTCGGTGGTTCTGATACATTAATATACCTGTTCAATGAAGGCCTGACGCTGATCAATTTCATGGGGCACGGCGGCGGTGGTGTTTGGTCAGATCGCTCGCTGTTTAACACCTCTCATATAGAGTATCTGGATAATTATGATAAATTGCCGTTTATCACCAGTCTGACCTGTTTTACATCAGACTTTGCCAGCATGACCGGGCTTGGAGAGCATTTTTTATTGGCTAAAAATGGCGGCGCGATTGGCCTCTGGGGTGCCACCAGTGTCGGCTGGATTAAAAACGATTACCTGATGGCCAAACCTTTCTATGATGTTATTTTCGAACCGGGGATGACCGTTGGAGAGGCAATTCAGTACGCCAAGATCAAGTATCTGGCGGACCAGTACTTCGATTACCTGAAATTTTCCATGGTCAATTCTTTTACGCTTATCGGTGATCCGACCGTCGAAATTCCTTTTCCCGGAGAGCAGTCAAATCTGACGATCAGTGAAAATAATCCCCAGGCCGGTCAGACTATCACACTATCCGGTTCTGTGCCCTTCGCCGCTGGTGAGATTTACACCCAGTTATACGACTCGGCTACCTACCGTGTATACCCGGAGCCATTAATTGGGCAAATTCAGAATGGCGCGGTTCAACAATCGATCGAATTGCCGTTTGATATAAATCCGGGCAATACGTTTATTAATTACTACTTCAATAATAATAACGAGACCGATGATGGCCACGGTGTCACGTTATTGAGTATCCAGGGATTGAATTTTTTCAGTTTCAAAGTACAACCAGAATTGCCGGAAAAAGATGAGGACTTCATTATTTCAGTACGGACAGAATTAGCGAACATCGATTCAATTATTTGTGAAATGGATACCGTTAACGCCTATGAATACCTCGACACAAACGGAATTGAGTTCGTCAGCAGCTTCAATAATCCCACATCAATCACCAAACAAAAAATGGTTCAGGATACCGCAGAACCGAATCGCTGGTATTTGTACAGTCCGATAAAAATCGGTATGGCAGGAAAATTGATCGGCGTCCGATTCGTTGCCATTGACAGTTCTCAAATCCGGAGAAGCAGCGCGATATTCTCCGTTAAAATAAAACAAAATCCCGATCTGGCAGCGCTGAGTATCTCACAGGGAGGCATAACATTCCCGGAATTAATCGTCGAAGTAAATTATAATGGTGACGACACACTTCAGACGGACATCATTGCCTATAAAATATCCAACAGCGCCGAGTTGCTGTTTAATACCGCCGAAATTCAGCTATTACCCAACCGCAAATCCACGCATTCCATTCCCGGAATATTGGGTTCGGAATGGCAAACATTTAAAGTCGTTATGGACCCGGAAAATAAAATCAATGAATTGAACGAATCGAACAATACATTGACCGATTCCCTCTATATCAACACCTTTCCGGTGCTGCCGGCAACCGGCGCCAGCCTGACGGGTGCCACAACTGACACGCTGAAATTTGAACAATATTCCATTCTGATTGGGCCGAACAGCCTGAACGATTCATCCGCGTTAATTATCACCCGGAAATCCATTTCTCAGAACTCAAATCAGCCCCAATTTTCAATTCAGAGCAATGCGCCCGGAGGATTGCTCGAAAGCATTGACATCTCGTTGCCCAATGTTCCTGATACTCTGCTGAAGCCCTTGCGGGTTGAGATATTTTCATCTGATACTACAGATAACGATGTGTCCATCGCACGCTGGAATCCCTATCTGAAAATATGGATAAAGCAATCCACTCAGCTCCAGCGGACAAGTTATGTGACTGAGTCATCCTATCCCGGACAGTTCACTCTGATCAAATCTCAGGACACTGAACCGCCTCGTCTTGAACTGAGCCTCGACGGACAGCAATTTTTCCAGAACTCTTTCGTTTCCAGGAAACCAAACATTTCCATTATCGCCGAAGACCGGAATGGAGTTTCCTTTGACAAAACGGGACTGAGTGTGTTCCTCGATGGAAACGCTGTCAGTTTTTCCGATTTGAATATTCCCGATACTCTTGCAAACGGTAATTACGTTTCAGCCCAGTTTCGCCCGGAATTGGAATACGGCGACCATGATATCGAAGTCATTATTAAAGATGCGGCCGGCAACAGCACTAACGATCAGATCGTCTTTACTGTCAGCGACGAATTGAAACTGATTGATTACGGGAATTATCCAAACCCGTTCAAAGACCGGACCGTGTTTATTTATGAACTGACCCAGCGCGTCGATGATTTTAAAATAAAAATATATACGACATCCGGACGACTCATTAAAATCCTGGAAGAATCAACAATTTTCAGTACCGGACTTGATATGAACGAAGGCGGTTATCACGAGGTCCTCTGGAACGGCCTGGATGAAGACGGTAACTTTATCGCCAATGGCGTCTATTTCTATAAAATGATCGCAAAGAGCAAAAATAAAACCGTGACAAAAATCGGGAAAACAGCCAAAGCACGCTAATGACAATTTTTCGAATCATATTATCAGTCGTACTGTTATTCTCTCTGAGCTTCAGCGGTGAATATGCCGATGCCTTTCTCGAAAACGGCGTCAGCGCCCGTGCTCAGGCAATGGGCAACAGTCTTGGCGCTCTCGATCAAAGTGTTACATCCTTTATCAGTAACCCATCCGGGATTGGCTATGTCCGCAGTCCTCAGGTCGGCCTGATGTATACATCTCAATTCGGGCTGGCGAATCATAACTATGCCGGTTTCGCTGCGCCGATTGCAAAAAAATCCACCGCTTCATTGAATTGGATTCGGTACAGTGTCGATGATATACCGATCCGTCCCGATATCCTGCGCCAGGTAAGCGATCCGGAAGCCCGCAGAGATTCTGTGCTGGCATTAAATGATTATCCTTTTGATTTATTCAACGATCTCGAACAGGCGGTTTACCTGAGCCTTGGTCATTTCATATCCAGATCGATCAGTCTTGGTTGGCGCTATTCGCGGTTTACTTTGGAAATTCCACTGGGCGTCAACTTCAAATTCATTCATAAAAAACTTTACGATGTCGAGGGATACGGTCTGGGTATAGACCTTGGCGGCCGGCTCAGATTCAGCGGCGCAGAAGTATTTGAGCTATCGAAAATGGGACAGATAAGCATCGGCTTTGCATTGCGTGACGTAACCGGTACAATCATTTACTGGAACACAAAGCGTCAGGACGAAATTCGAATTAATCCGGTACTTTCCTTCGGCTTCGAACAAGCAATCAAGGCCTATGATATTCTGCTGAATCTTGGCATTGAAAAGGAATATCGCTACGAGGATAATGCCCGCTATGGTTTGGAATGTATTATTAAAAACCGGTTAAATATTCGTGCGGGCTTAATTAATTCTGGTTTGACAACGGGATTAGGTTTAAATTTTAAGGTAATGGATCGAATTATTCATATTGATTATTCATTTTTAAACCACGACCTTGGGACAACCCATCGGGTTGGAGGAATCATAGAATTTTGATAATACGTGCACTGATTTTCCAAATCCTATTTACCTTTATTATTGTCCTGTTTATCGGATGCGGAGAAAGTATCGAAGATCCCGACGCTCCGTCTGCACCGGTTTGGGTCGAGAAATCCGATCCAACCGATCCTATCGCTCACGGTATCCGACCTTATCATGACGGCAACGGTATTGTACTGGAATGGCATCCAAATCTTGAGGATGATATATCAGGCTATAAACTTTACAAGACTGAAGCAGATATTGATAACAAATTTATACTGGCAGTGGATATCAATGCCTTTTCGTTGAGCGGCGCGGATACATTTTTTGTGGATGATTCGGTAAAATTTAATGTTAACTATTACTATTACCTGAAAGCATATGATCAGGCCGGCAATAAAAGCAATCCCTCCGATACGATACAGTATT
>JAHJGX010000147.1 GCA_018824205.1 bacterium | reverse complement strand
GAAATGGCATCATTTGGCAACCGTATTTTGCCCAAAATGACTTAATTAGCCATTTGTGACATTACTGTATGTTGTTGATAGTCAGTTAGTTAATGGGCGTACCCCGAGCAGGACTCGAACCTGCAACCCTCTGCTTAGAAGGCAGATGCTCTATCCTTTGAGCTATCGGGGCATTATCAAAAATTGAAAATAAAACAATATATATCTAATAAGAGATTTAGAACTTCATGTTTTAAAGGATCATTGTTTGGTCGGGGTGGCAGGATTTGAACCTGCGACTTCCTGCTCCCAAAGCAGGCGCGCTAACCGGGCTACGCTACACCCCGAAAATATTTCTAATCACTTTTAATAGAGCGGCGACTTTCCCGATAATCAGGAGAAGTCAACTGGGTGGAGTTTATCCAGCCTTGGCGGGTCTACACCCCGTAAAATCACAATTTTGAAAGCCTGCTAAGTTATTTTAACAGGGAAAGAAAGTCAAGATTAAAAAGGTGGTGGATTTATTGACAAAGTAGGTAAAAAAGTGTATCTTAAAATGATTTATGCGTTATCATTTACTACACAGACTGAATATTTTACTCTGAAAGCTGGGAGAATGGCGACGGATTCGAACCGGGCATTAAGCAAATATCTGGAAGAGATTGGAAAATATAATCCTCTGACACCTGACGAAGAAATAGATCTGGCGCAACGAGCTAAGCAAGGGGATCCAAACGCACTCAAGAAATTGACCGAATGCAATCTGCGCTTTGTTGTCAGTGTGGCCAAAGATTATCAGGGACAGGGATTACCGCTTACTGATTTAATAAACGAAGGTAATCTGGGACTGATAAAAGCTGCAGAACGGTTTGACGAAACCAGGGGTTTTAAATTTATTTCCTATGCTGTCTGGTGGATTCGTCAATCTATTCTACAGGCGCTTGCGGAACATTCGCGAATCGTCCGCTTACCGCTGAACAGAGTTGGGACAATTGGAAAGATTGCCAAGGAAGCGGAGATTTTAGAGCAACAACATGAACGGGCACCCAGCCAGGGTGATATCGCTGAAGGTCTCGATATGCAAACCAGCGAAGTTTCCAATGCAATCCGGATTTCCCGACGACATCAATCTCTGAACGCGCCGTTTCGTGATGGCGAAAAAAATTCCCTGATTGATGTGATCAGTGATGAGACCCAACCCATGCCTGATTTTCGCCTGATGGGTGAGTCACTAAAAATGGAAATCAGGGATGCTTTGCGGACGCTTAAGGAGCGCGAACGGGACGTGATCAGTATGTACTTCGGAATTGACCGGGAGTATGCATCAACACTTAATGAAATTGGCGAGAAATTTAACCTTACAAGAGAAAGAGTCCGGCAGATAAAGGAGAAGGCGATACGCCGGTTGCGGCATAAATCACGGAGCAAGAAATTACGGGCATATCTGGGATAATTAATAACTGGAAAAAGGAGAATTATGGTTCAGGTTACAATCAGGAACAACGAACCTCTGGAAAAAGCATTGAGGCGTTTTAAGAAAAAATTTGAAAAAGCCGGCATATTGAATGATGTTAAAAAAAATGCCCATTACACAAAGCCCAGTGTTGAGAAACGCTTGAAGAGAGCAAAATCTTCAAAACGTGTTAGTCGAAATGCCCGCATTCAGGAATATTAATCGTTCATGAATCAGATAAAGGCAATTTAATAATTGATCAAACCCACCTTGTGAATCAGAGCTGGGTTTAACATTAATGGAGCAGTAATGTTAATTGAGAGTCTGTCAGGTGTCAGAGGATATGAATCCGAATTGAACGATGATTTTATCAGTGCCTACGCTTACGCTTTCGCCGAACTGTGTGAAAAAGAAAAAATATTAGTTGGCCGCGATACACGACAGAATGGTATTCCGATCAAATCCACACTGCTCATTGCTTTACAAAATGCCGGTAAAACCGTGATTGATCTCGGTGTCTGTCCGACACCGACCGTTCAGTTTGCGGTTGAGGATCATGAAGCCGCCGGTGGAATAGTCATTACGGCCAGTCATAATCCCCTGCCATGGAATGGTTTGAAATTCATCGGACATGATGGAATATTTCTGGATGCTGATGAAATGAATCGTCTAAAAAAACGTCGAGTAGAAATTGGAACACAATATCTCCGGTATGAAAAGAAAAATGGCACAATTGAAACCTATAGTCGGGTTGTTGACGATCATATCGAGTCGGTGCTGGCATTACCGTATCTGGATGAGGATGAAATTCAGAACGCCGGTTTCAAGGTCGTGGTTGATGCGGTTAACGGCGCTGCCTACCGGGCGGTTCCGGAACTGCTGCGCCGGTTGGGTTGTGAAGTTGTGGAGATTAATTGTCATCATGATCAACCCTTCCCGCGAAACCCGGAACCGTTGCCTGAGAATCTGCTGGAATTAAATAAGGCTGTCCTCGATAATAAGGCCGATTTGGGTTTTGCGATTGACCCCGATGGCGATCGGTTGGCGATTGTATCAGACCTCGGAAAGCCAATTTCCGAAGAGTATACTTTAGTGCTCGCGGCTAAATTGGTTTTATCAAAATTCCCGAATCTCGATCAAAAAGTCGTAACGAATCTTTCAACGACTATGGCTGTCGATGATATAGCTAAAAAATATGGCGCCACAGTGATTCGAACCGCAATTGGTGAAATCAATGTCGCCAAGAAAATGCGGGAAGTGGATGCAGCTGTAGGGGGTGAAGGCAATGGTGGCGTATTGCTTCCGGAAGCTCATCTGGGCCGCGATTCATTAGTCGCGGCAGCGCTGATTCTGCAATTATTAGCGGAAGAAGCCAAACCGCTGTCGGTATTGATGCAGGAATTATCCCATTATGAAATGATCAAGCTTAAGGTCCCTGGTGGAAATCTGGACCTGAATGATATTATCGATGACCTGAAACAACTGGCAAATCCCGAGGAATTTGATTTTCAGGATGGAATTAAATTTATCTGGAAAGACCGCTGGGTCCATCTGCGGTCATCCAATACCGAGCCGATCATCCGGATTTATGCGGAAGCGCTGACTAAGCAACTGGCTGAATCGGCGGCACAGCCGTTCATTGATTATTTTAAACAGCAGATATAATCAATTTATAAAACCCATCATTTATCATCGAGAAAGTACTGAAATATCAGTATTTATTTACAAATAATTCTTGACAAATGAAAATTTGTTCCGTATAATTGAACGGATGTTAAATATAAATGGACAAATGTTCAATTAATGAAAAACCCGGAATCCCAAACTGTTGCAACCGTCGAAGCCGCCAGGCTTTATTACGAACACAATTTCAGTCAGCAGCAGATCGCGCAGAAGTTGGGTATTTCCCGGCCGGGAGTGTCACGCTTGCTTCAACAGGCCCGGGACAAGGGAATTGTGAAAATTCAAATCATTGATCCGTCTGACAGGGGCACACTCCTGGAAAGTCAGGTCCGGGAAAAATTTCAATTGAACCGGGTTGTGATTATTCCCAATGATAATGAAGATGATAAAATTATTAAAACACGCATCGGTTCGGCGGCAGCCGGCATTTTAGATGATTATGTCCATTCCGGTATGATTTTTGGCATTTCCTGGGGAACGACGATGCTGTCAGTTGCCCGGCATGTCAGTAAAAAACGCTTAAAAGATTTGATTGTTGTGCAGTTGAATGGCGGCGTCTCCCGGGCTGACTATAATACCCATGCCAGTGATGCCGCCCGGAAAATTGCCGAGGCTTTCGGAGCGATTCCCTACCTTCTGCCGCTTCCCGCCATCGTTGACCGTCCGGAAGTCAAAGATGCCATCGTTTCAGATAAAAATATTGCCTATACACTTCGGATTGCCCGGGAAGCTAGTGTTGCAATGTTTACAATTGGATCATTTGGTTACGATTCCGCGCTTGTAAAATCCGACTACTTCGATTCTGCTGAAGTTGAAGAGCTTCTTAAGCGAGGTGCGGTCGGTGATATCTGTTCCCGTATAATTTCCCATGACGGGGAGATCTGTTCGGAAGAGGCCAACGCCCGGACAATTGGAATTGATCTTGATGATATTCGTACCAAGGAGCACTCTATCGCCGTTGCCGGTGGAAAAGGGAAACTGCCGGCGATCAAGGCAGCTCTGAAAGCGAAATTGTGTAATGTCCTGGTGACCGATGAATGGGTCGCCGGTGAATTATTATCGGACAATTAAGTATGAGTAGCGAGAAAAAAGCAATATTAGCGATTGGCGCCGATCACGGCGGGTTTCCGTTAAAAGAGAGTCTGAAGTCATATTTAAGTGACAATGGATATACCGTAATCGACTGCGGAACTAACAGTAAGGATTCAGTGGATTACCCCCAATTTGCGTATGCTGTTGCCAGTCAGGTTGCTGAAAACCGGGCAAAATTTGGTATAATGATCGACGGCGCCGGAATCGGGTCGGCCATGACAGCCAATAAAGTCAAAGGTGTCCGAGCGGCCGCCTGTTACGACATTTCCACAGCGAATAATGCGCGGGAGCACAACAATGCCAACCTGCTGACGCTGGGGGCCGGGCTGACCGGTGAATCGCTGGCTAAGCAGATTGTATCGACGTTTCTTACTACCGAATGTACGGTCGATCGTCATTTAAAACGTGTCGCAATGATTGACGAACTGGACAAAGAAAATGTTGATACAACACTATTTAAACCGATTGTCAATACTGGCAAGGAGGAAAAATTGACGGATATATCCAATGAAGACCTGGTAAAAATAGCGCAACGGGTCAGCGAATTAATTTCAAATAAAGATAACAGTGTGATACCGGGACCGAATCATCAGGACTCCGACATGGTGTGCATGTGTGGCGTGACTGTGGACAGAAAACCGGAAACCATCCGGCAGTTTCTGGATTTTGGGGTTCAGCGCCTCGGTTATCATGAAGGTACGGCCTGTGATTGTGTGCCCGGTGATATAGCCCGTTGTATCGATCATACAGTCCTGAGTCCAGGCGCTACTGATGATGAAATTAAACGGATTTGTGCGGAAGCCCGGGAGTATAATTTTGCGACTGTCTGTATCAGCCCGAGTTATGTGTCACTGGCAGCCCGGGAACTGGAAGGTTCGCCGGTTAAGGTTTGTACGGTGGTTGGTTTTCCGTCGGGCGCTCACAATCCGGAAATCAAAGCCCTGGAAACCCGCCAGGCGATCCGCGATGGCGCCAAAGAAATCGATATGGTCATCAACATTGGCGCCCTGAAAAGCGGGAACGACGATCTGGTTTACAGAGATATTCGCATGGTCTGTGAAGCCTGTGAAGACGGCGGTGCGATCAGCAAGGTCATTATTGAAGCGGCATTGCTCACGGATGATGAAAAAATACGGGCCTGCGAACTGGCTAAGAAAGCACGGGCGAATTTTGTCAAAACCTCGACCGGTTTCGGACCCCATGGCGCTACGGCTGAGGATGTCGCCCTGATGCGTAAGGTTGTCGGGTATTCCGGGATCGGCGTCAAAGCCGCCGGCGGTATCCGATCCTTTGAAGATGCGGAAAAAATGATTAAAGCCGGCGCAAACCGGATTGGGGCCAGTGCGAGTATTAAAATAGTCGGCGGGGCAATGTCCACGACTATATCAAATTAATTTTATAAAGGAGAAAACCGTGGTTGATTTACGAGCTTATGTATTTTTGGATAATCTGCAACCCCAGTATGCGGCCTACCTGGGAACCGTGGCGAAAGGTTTCCTGCCGATTGCGGGAATGGCGTCGCTGTACGTTGAAATATCTCCCGGTATCGAGATTAACCGGGTAACGGATATCGCCCTGAAATCGACGAATGTGACGCCGGGTATGCAGATTGTGGAACGCCTGTATGGGATGCTGGAAATTCATTCGGAATCCCAGGCCAACGTCCGCCAGGCGGGCGCGGCGATTCTGGAAGCTTTGGAGTTGAAGGAAACCGATCGCTGGAAGCCGAAAATCTATTCAAAACAGGTGATCCGGCGCGTTGATGATTATCAGACGCAACTGATTAACCGGATGCGCTTTGGGAAT
>JAHJGX010000146.1 GCA_018824205.1 bacterium | reverse complement strand
GTCAGCATTGTAAATTTATTATCCATTTCAAATCAAATTACAAAAACCTTCTTAAGAGTGCAACTACATTTTAATCCAATACATGCAGCTTTTAATCGAAAGAATCAAGTTTTCTGCAGTGGCGGTATCAGGATGACATCTTCTGTTTTCTTCTAAAACAGACCAATCGTTAATCAATGAGCTTTTCGTTGTGGGCAACAGCATAAGTGCAGACCATATCGCCAGTCACGTTATTGGCCGTTTCGAACATATCAAGAATTGGATTGATGCCCATGGCCAGCGCAACAATGACGGCTATCTGAGTGCTGTCCAGGCCCATGGTCTGTAGAATAATAAACAACAGCATGATACTGCCGCCGGGAACACCGCCGGCGCCAATGGAGGCCAAAACGGTCGTAATTACCAGTACGATAAGTCCTGTTAAAGTCAGAGGAATGTGAAACATGTTGGCGGCCAGAACCGCGAACATCGGCAGGTGAACGCAGACGCCGTCCATGTTGATTGTCGCACCGAGGGGTAGCGAAAAGCTGGCCAGTTCACTGCGGACCTTGAGTTTTTCCTGGACTGTATGCAGGGATACAGGCAAAGTTGCGGCGCTGCTGCGGGTGATAAATGCCGTAATGATCGCTTCGTCCATATTACGGAGAATTGTATAGGGATTTCGCCGGCTGACAAAGAACAGAAGAATCGGATAAACGATAAACATCATGACAAGAATGCCACTCACGACCCCGATTGTAACACTGACATAGGGTCCGGCGATATTGGGGCCATACAATCCGAAATTAGTTATTGACAGCGCCAGAACACCGATTGGTGAATATTCCAGAATCCACTCTACAATTTTAAAAATCACATCCCGGGCAGCTTCAATGAGTTGGATCAGTTGGTTGAGGATATGATTTTCCGCATTATCTGAGGATTCCAGGATGATGCGAATGGCCAGTCCGAATAAAATTGAAAACGTAATAATTGCCAGAAAATTATTGGATGCCAATGCCTCGAAGGGATTTTGAAACATGTTCAGTAGAATCGATATAAAACCGCCTTGAATTGGGGCGGAATTGATAATCTGGTCGGGCTGAGTCCCGAGGGTTTCGATCATTTTCTGCCAGCCGGCTAAATTGCTTTCACTGCCGGGATTAATGACCAATGCGAGGGATGCTCCCAGAATGGCAGCCAGCAGGGAACAGAACAGATACCAGCCGACGACCTTCAAACCGATTTTTCCGAATCGCCTGATCGGGAGTGCCGCTGCACCGCTGATCAATGAGAAAAAGATCACCGGGATGACAATCATTTTCAATAAACTGATCAGAATCGAGCCGAAGGGTGAAATATACGGTGTTACTGATTCGGCGACCGGATTGCCGGTGTGAGCAGATACGATCCATAGAATGCTGCCAAGAGCAGACCCGATTATAAATCCCGCCAGGAGGCGTATTAATAATGATGTTGATGTGTACCATTTAAAAACTGCTTTGATCATAATCCCTCATTGATTCAGTTGTGTGGAATATATTTCCAAGCGGATGGAAAATTCAAGGGAAAAGAAAATGCCGGTACGAAAATGTATCGGCATTATCGGATTTTTTCAATAACTGCCGATTAACCCAGATCGTCTTCTTTGATGAAACTGTCATAGTAATTTTCTACCTGCCGGGAACCGCCACGCAACAGACGAATCCACCAGTGAGCGAATATATTCAGAGGCGAGAGATAGACAATCCAGGTGACCAGGTAGCTGTGGAAGCCCAGCCAGGCCAGATAATCCACCGGGTCACGTTGATAGGTAAATTCAAAGGTCTTGAAATCTTCAAGGTTTGTATTCAATTCTATGTCAGCCAATGTCTTCGGCCCCATATTCTGCTTCCAGGATTCACGAACATAGCCAATTTTGTTTGGATCAACGCCCATAATATCCATGAGCAGCATATCGGCGGTAAGCGGGTTATCGGCGGCCATGACGATATCCATTTTTACCGGCTCGCCAGTCACGGGACCATTGTTATCGAGAAAATATTCGCCGTCAACGACTGTGATTTGAGATTTCAGACTGCGAATAATCTCGTTGATGGCGTATTTGAAGAAAAAGTGGTTGCGCAGGCGCATGGAGTCGGGAACCGTTCCCCAGTGATTTTTAATAGCGCCGGTATAGCGGGTAACGAAATGCATCTTGGGTACCGGGACGCTGATGGTCATATCGGTCTGTTCCAGCATCTCTTTGTTTAACGGAAGACGATAGGATCGCCAGCCGCCGGGAACCTTGACAACTTTGGTCTCTTCGCGGGTCAGGTTGACCAGGCGGACACCGCGGCTTTCACAGATTTCATAGAGATTATGGGCCTCGAATGCCCGTTCCATAGTATAGGAATTGTTGCCGCCGTCGGCCTCGAATACAGTTAGATGTTTGGTACGTTCTTTCAACACATCCAGTAATGCCGCCATGAAATGCGGAGAGGTCGTCACACCGGGCATGTATTCGGGGAAAGTCAGGTTGGGTTTGACCCAGACATTGCTGTCGGGGAATATTTTATTCTTCCAGTCCACAAACTCCAGACTTTCGCGGATTTTGTCCCTTAAATTGGTTTCGTCAAAATGGTGAATCGCAGCACGGTATTTCACAACAGCCTCCTGTGGTTACCTATTATTTTCGTAATTAAAAATACTCTTTTACATTTATATAAGCAATTGATCTTTCATGGATTTGAGAACCTGATTTTGGAAAAGTTGCAGATTTGATATATTTCTGTTGAATAAGTTGATTTTATTTGGAACATTTTAAATCATCACGGATGCTTATGAATAAAAAAACACAAAATACAAAAACGGATTTAACTATTGATAATTCCGGTTGTCAAAAGGGTGTGAAAAAAAGGAAATGTTGAAACAGGAATCAGTGAGACCGCCAGATGCAGAATCCTTTAATCGTTTGGTTCTTGAAAATCAGGAAAAAATATTCAGTCTTTTCCGCCGCATGGTTTCTTCTCACGATGAAGCCGATGATTTAACCCAGGAGACTTTCATTAAAGTGTATAAAAATCTGTCAAAATTCAGGAACGATTCATCAGCCTATACATGGATTTACCGGATTGCAGTCAACACGGGATTGAATTATTTACGGCGCCAAAAGGTTCGTCAGACTATTGGTCTTGATACTGTAGATTTGGCTGCGGATACAGCCGGACCGGAATACAGGGAATTGACTAATTCCGCCCTGAAAAAAGCCCTGAAAAAATTGCCGTCAAAGCAACAGATGGTCATCATTCTTCGAACGTATCAGGGGTTGGCATTTAAAGACATTGGACGACTTATGGACACTACTGAAAATGCCGCCAAAGTTAATTTTTCGCATGCATTAAAAAACCTGAGAAAGATGTTCGAAGAAATGGGAGTGAGTTATGAAACAGTGTAAGGAATATGAAGATTTATTACCATTGTATAGCAGTGGTGATTTAGATTCGGAAAAACAGATTCAGGTGGAGAACCATCTTCGCGACTGTGAAACGTGTCGTCAATATCAGTTGTCATTATCGGCAATTATGGCGATCATGAAGCAGGACCGGATTTCGATCCCGGACAGCTATGGTGCAGAACTGGTTGTCGCGCTGAATCGCCGGCTGGAAAAACGGAGAGCCCGGCAGAAACAGTTGCTCTGGGCGATACCAGCGTTTACGTCGACAGTTGCAATTCTGCTGATAACAGGATTTAGTCTGTTTAATCCGGAAACGGCGTCCAGTCAATGGCTGGCTCAATTTAATCTGGAACACAGTTATATGAATTTTAGTAATGTCGGCTATTTTGGCGAGATACTACTGGAAGATGATATTGACGCTGTGACGGAATCAAATTTTTCAACCGATGAAATTTATAAAAACGCGGTTTATCAGATTGTTGAAGAGCAATCACTTCCTGAAGTTGACCGTTATTTAATGGCAACCGTCAATTTGAATGACGTCGAGTTTCAGAACATTATTAATAAAATGAAATACGAGATTTTATAAACAGGAGGTCTTATGAATAGATGGATAGGGATTGTATTGATTGGATTGTTTATTCTGGGAACTGCAGCTCAGGCTCAGGATGATTTTATGGAGCCTATGGATCCGGACAGACGGGAACAGATGGAGGCCTTGCGGATCTGGAAAATGACTGAATACCTGGAACTCAGTACCGAACAGTCCATACTATTTTTTCCGCGTCTGAAAGAATTTGAAGATATAATCCATGATAATCAGAACAGACAGCGGGATATCATGAAAAGTATCTACGAATTGCTTAAGGATGAAAATTATACAACGACCGAGAAAGATGTGAAAAACTATGCCAAACAACTGGCAGGCCTGGAAAAGGAAATATCAAACCAAAAAGAGGCTTTTATAACCAGTATTGGAGATGTACTTACAAAAGATCAACAGCTGAAGTTTATTGTGTTCGACAACCGGTTTCGAAATCGGTTGATGCGATCGATCTATCAACCCCAGGGCCATGGAAAAGGCCCAAAAAGAGAAAGGAAATAATCATGAAGAAAATGACAACAGCAATCATTCTGTTAGCTATACCGGTATTGGTATTAGCGGGACCCCGGAAAAAGATGAAAAATCATCCAATGCCGGAAAAACGGATGGACATGTGCGAGCAGCTAAACCTTACCGACGAACAGCAGGAAAAAATGCACGACCTGAAAGTTGCTCACCAAAAAGAGATGGTTCCGCTTCAGGCCGACCTGAAACTGGCGCATCTGGAACTGGAAGAACTGATCCGTGATGGCGATATATCCAAGAAGATGGATGCAGCCATTAAAAAGGTGAATGATTTGAAAGCAAGTCAGTTTGAAAAACAGATCAAGCATCGTCTGGAAGTCGGCAAAATTCTGACCGATGAACAGAAAGCCATCTGGCAGAAACATCGTACCGGACGCGGAAAGGGACGTCATCCCAAAGGACATGGCGACGGACATGGCATGATGGGCGAAAATCCTCCATCAGAATAGGATTACCCTTGGATATTTCACAAATCAGAACCCTTTTGAAATGGATGCAGAGCATTGAGCTGGGACCCGGTGATCTGACCACCGAAACGATTTCACCTTATGCTCTGCATTCAGCGGGTTCAGCAACAGCATTGTCCAATGGACTGTTTTCCGGTCGGGAAGTTCTGGAAATACTCTTTGAAGAAAGTGGCAGACAGCTGGCTGTTAACTGGAAAGTCCGCAGTGGCGATTCGGTTAAAGCTGGCGATGTTCTGTTTGAGTTTAATGGTAATGGCGCCGACGTTTTAAAAAACCGGCGCCTGATCCACTGGATCATCGGACGTATGTCGGGCCTGGCAACCGCAACGGCAGAAGCATCACAGTTATTAAAAACCAGTGGTAAATTGCTGGTTCAGGGTGTTTCTGTGAACCCGATCTTCGAGGTTTTTGATGAACTGGCTTTTGAAACGGGCGGAGGTATCTGGAAACGGCATGGTCTGATGGATTCTATTTATGTAACTCAGGCCCACATTCATTATGCCGGTAGTATCGATAAATGTCTCGGGCAGATCAACCAGGAAATAGGTGATACGCGAAAAACACTCAAAATTGAGGTCGAAATCAATTCTGCGGAACAATTCGAAAGATTCAATGAATTGGATTATGACACATTGCATTTAGTCGGGTTGACGGATGAGGATGTTCGCAATGTATTTGAATCGCTGAATCCTGTTAAGAAGCCGATTCTCCATTTGGCAAAACTTGGGCATTTCAAAGAGAGTTATGCCGATTACTTTTTCAAATATTGCGCAATTGAAGAACTGCACAGGAACATTGTACTGCTGGACAGTCAAATCGTTTTTCAAGAGAAAAGTACATAACTTTCCCGTTAGTTAATTTTATTTCACACCTCATTAAGCATTTGATAAAAGGGGGAAATTATCCTATATTTCGCCGTTGTTTTGAAAATTAATGCATATTGCTGAATATGGTGGTTTCCGGCTGGATGAATTCCTTTGGTTCTGATCATGTTTGGCCAAACCAGAGGAGAAAAGCTATGCAGATTGCAAAGGACATGGTCGTAGCCATGCACTATACATTGACCCTTGATTCCGGTGACGTCATCGATTCTTCCACGGATCGGGAACCGCTGCAGTTTATTTACGGACACGGGATGATTATTCCGGGCCTGGAAAAAGAACTTTCGGCACTTAAAATAGGTGATAAAAAATCCGTAACTATTCAACCCGAAGAGGGCTACGGACTGGTCAATGAGCAACTCACGCAAACCGTCAGCCGTGAGCAGCTGCCGTCTGACCTTGAACTGAAACAAGGTATGTCACTCACCGGTTGTAACGAAAAAGGTCGGCAATTTGAAGTCAACGTGAAGTCGTTTACCGATTCTGATGTGGTGATCGATATGAATCATCCGTTGGCCGGCAAAGTACTCACTTTTGAAACAGAAATTGTCGAAATCCGCGAAGCCAGTTCCGAAGAGCTGGATCACGGCCACGTCCATTAATTACTATTTCGGATGAGAATGATTAGATGAATATAGGTTTTGACAATATCTATATTCTGATTGGAATAATTCTTTTTTTATCCACATTTGTCCGCTCGGCCTTTGGCTTCGGCGACGCGGTCATTGCCATGCCGTTGCTGTCGATGATCATCGGTTTGCAGTTGGCGACCCCTTTGATTGCGTTTATTGCTGCAACAATTTCACTGATAATAGTCGTTAAAGATCACAAACACATCGACTTCCATGTCACCTGGCGGCTGGTTATATCTTCACTGATCGGGATTCCATTTGGTCTGTTATTACTGAAAGGCGTCTCCGATAACTGGGCCAAACTGATACTGGGCGTTTGTATTGTCCTTTTCGGTTTGTACAATTTTATCAAACCATCGTTGAGGTTGGATGATAAGCGCGGAATTATATCGTTGTTTGCGGGATTTCTGGCCGGTATTCTGGGAGGCGCTTACAATACCAATGGCCCGCTGGTTGTGATTTACGGAAAGTTAAAACAGTGGTCTCCTGAGAAATTCAGAAATACGCTGCAGGGATATTTTCTGTTTTCCGGGTTTTCAATATTAATCGGTCATGGACTGGCAGGCCTTTGGACAACTGAAGTTCTAAAGTTGTATTTGTTTCTGCTGCCGGTCGTTCTGATTGCAATAGTTACGGGCGATCACATTCATAAGCGCATATCCGATGACCGATTCAATCAAATCGTGAATATATTATTGATTTTCATCGGATTGATATTATTTTTAAAAAGTGTTCATTCTATTATGATGTAAAATCAGGGAGATAGAATGGAAATTATGACCATTACAATCCGTTCGGAATGGCGTGAATGGCTTGAAATAAATCATAACAGATCGACAGGTGTGTGGATGGTTTTTTACAAGAAACACTGCGATGTACCGACTCTGAATTATGAGGATTTTGTCGAAGAGGCACTCTGTTTCGGGTGGATCGACAGCATCATAAAAAAACTGGATGAAGATCGCTATATCCGAAAAGCGACTCCCCGGCGCTTCAATAGTGTCTGGTCTGAACTGAATAAAAAACGGGTCTTCAGATTAGAAAAGGCCGGATTGATGACCGACGCCGGCCGAAAACTGATTGTTGCAGCAAAAAAATCCGGAACATGGAACACGATAGACAAACCTGAAATCCACGCAGAAATGGACCCGGAATTTCAGAACGCCCTGGATGTCAATCAAAAAGCAAAATCCTGTTTTGACCAATTATCACCGTTCCATCAAAAGCGTTATCTGTTTTGGATCCAAATGGCGAAACGGCCGGAAACCAGGGATCGCCGGATTCGGGAAGCAATAATACTTCTCTGCGAAAACCAGCCACTGAGTTTAAAATAACATCGGATTATACGTTCATTCTTGATATTACCTTAAAATTTCACTATTCTTTTATGAATTAATCAGGACTTAGTAATGAAAGCAATGCAGCTGACGAAAAAGACCAATGTGGCGGTGGATTTACATCCTTTGAGCGCAACCGGACTGCCAGTACCTGTTCCGAAAGAGAATGAATTGTTGGTCAGGGTCCATACCTGTGCCGTTTGCCATACCGAACTGGATGAAATCGAAGGGCGGACACCGCCGCCCCATGTTCCGGTCATTCCCGGCCATCAGGTGGTTGGCACTATTACAAATACGGGGATCGGTGTTCGGAATTTTACGATTGGTGAGCGTGTAGGTGTTGCCTGGTTGTTTTCGTCATGTGGTACATGTGAACATTGTCTGGCGGGCAGTGAAAATCTTTGTCCTGATTTCAAGGCCACCGGTCGGGATGTCGATGGTGGTTATGCGGAATATATGGTAGTTCCGGAAAAATCGGCTTTTCGGATACCGAAGATTTTCAGTGATGCAGAAGCGGCGCCGTTGCTCTGTGCCGGGGCGGTTGGTTATCGCTCGCTGCGGCTCTGTAATCTCAGGGATGGTCAGCGACTGGGACTCACTGGTTTTGGTGCGTCCGCCCATCTGGTCCTGAAAATTGTCCGCTATAAATACCCCTATACAAAGATATATGTCTTTGCCCGCAGCGAAACCGAACGTCGGTTTGCCCGGGAATTGGGAGCCGCATGGACCGGTGATACGGCCGACAAGTCACCGGAATTATGTCATGCCATTATCGATACAACACCGGTCTGGAAACCGGTCGTTGAAGCCTTAAAAAACCTGCGGCCCGGTGGGCGCTTGGTTATCAATGCCATCCGCAAAGAAGATGCAGATAAAGACTATTTGTTGAAACTGGATTATCCGCAACATCTCTGGATGGAGAAAGAGATAAAAAGTGTTGCTAATGTTACCCGCCGGGACGTTTCGGAATTTCTGCAACTGGCCGCGGAAATACCCATCAAACCAGCAGTGACGGAATATTCCCTGGGGGAAGCCAACAAAGCGCTTTACGAATTGAAGCGGGGTGGGAATAGAGGCGCGAAGGTCTTACGGATTTCTTAACCGCGAATAAAAGAAGAAACGAATTGTGTGCCGAAGGCAAATCTTGAATTGATGCATAAGGCGAAAATAAACAGATGTTAGGATTTACAAAATGGAAAAGAAGATAGTTTTCTCATTTCTATTTTTATTTATTATTTGTTTTAGTCAGGAACAAGATAGCATCATTGTACATTCCCATTTTCCCATTTCTATGATAGATAAGGGTAAGAAAATCAAGGAAAAATTCAAAATACCGGCAGATTCGGAAATAATTATATATTTGAATTATTATAAGGGTGGCTTCTTCAAAGCTCGATATCAGAACATTACAGGATATATAAGTAAATCTTTTATCCCTGATTATTATATCGGAGGATTGTATAAAACATATATTGATAGTATTGATATTGTCGATAAAATCGAGATGATAAAAAGAATACAGAATAAGTGTCCTCAAATATTTGAGACATTAAATTATTTATGGAATGCCGACACGATAGACACTGAGCAGGCGATACGTGCTATCGGTTTGGCAAATACATTTGCAGATAAATCATATAAAAATACTATCGTGGAGTATAATGATGATGTATACATAGTCGATATAATGTGGATTTTAAGTGAAATCCTGATCAAAAAACCATCAGGCAACCCCACGGATTTGCTTTGGGATGAGCGGTTGAATATAACGAGAAGAAATAAACCGAAATACTCATTGATGTTTGAAAATTTATTATTTCATAATCCCGATAGTGTGTTAAAAAGTATGGTTCCTTCTCGTTTAGAGTGGGTAGATATCATTTAAACGTTCCATAGGCAGGATTGATTTTCCCGAAATCCAATTTACCAGTTACTAAATATGCAATTATTTTGAAATTCTTAGAACTGCTATAGCCCCTTGCTTTT
>JAHJGX010000145.1 GCA_018824205.1 bacterium | reverse complement strand
GTTGTGGCCTCATCACTGCGGAACGGAAAAAGAAAATCTGCATTTGTATAATAAGTCAGATTCAGAGGTAATTGAAAATTCCCGACAACCGAAACCTCAGTTCCCCGCTTGGAGAGCGAACTCAGGGCGGAGAAGACACGATAATTCACACCATCGATAGGTTCAGATTGGTCAGAAAGGGAGTAAACATTATCATAATAATCCTGGCGCAAACCGAACCCGGCCCGGATGTTCAGATTGGCCCGGCCGGTATTTAAGGCTCTCAGGTTTATACCGATTCCTTCCTTCAGTGTCATTGGCATAAAACCGGGTTTGATTTGAACCCGCTTGGATTGCAGACCGACTTCCAGGGTGTCCCCGGCAGGACTCTTTTTAAAATAGTTGATCGGTGATGAAAAATAGACATATTCATTCAACAGATGAGATTCACTGTCAAACCGGCCATACAAACCGATATTTTTCAGAAAATAGAGGATAAAGGTGTTCCTAAAATAGAAATTATCATTGGAAATCCGGAAATCGGTATCCGTCGTTTTGGTTGTGCCCAGTTCGATCAGATTGCGGAGGGTGTAATATGCGGGGAAATTATCGTAGATAATCTTATTTTCAAATTGAGTATTCAGGGTTATTGTGGT
Source organism: bacterium (assembly GCA_018824205.1). Taxonomy (GTDB): domain Bacteria; phylum Fidelibacterota; class UBA2242; order UBA2242; family UBA2242; genus B118-G9. The sequence goes on along the minus strand of JAHJGX010000145.1, from coordinate 2,123 downwards.
TTCCCTTTCCGTGCGAATTTTCTCGTTGTCACTGTTGTAGTTGGCATTGCCGTAAAACGCGTTCAGGAACCGCCAGTATCCGGTTGAAGCAGCCATTTCATTTTCTTCGAGGATTCCGGCGCCGATCAGATCCGTTGGTGTACCTTCCTGATCAGTTCCGACTACGATTGTCAGCCGCTGAAAGGCACCTTCTTTTAGAAAAACTGTTGAAAAATTCCGGTAGGTATTAAATGGCTCGTTATTGATGGTGATTTTATAAAGTCCCGGTTTCAGGACCCAAATTTTTTGCTGCTCTCCGTATTCCCTTTCGGCGGGAATATCGGTACCAAAACTCTGTCCTGTTTCGGATTCAAATATCTCATAACGGACCTTTACAACTTCCCGTTTTTCGTCAATAATATCGACAAGGAGACAACTCCAATCAGGTTCAAGGATAGTTTTATACCGCGGGACTATTTTAATGTCCTCCTGTTCCAGCAACTGATTCATGCTTCCCGATCCGTATCTGATGGAATAGGTACCGGCGTTCAGCGGAACCGCTTCGCCCGGTGTGCCGATAGTTTCGTTCCCATCGCTGTCGATAATTTTGAAGGCAGGCTCATTATCGGTGTTAGATATTGATGGAAAAAAGAGAACACCCATGCCTTCTGTGCTTTCTTCCGAAGCCTCGACAAACAGTGAGTCGTAAGTGGTTTTGACAAGCTCTGTCCCGGCTTCAGCTGTGCCGTCGAAGTGGTGGAATATTTTTACCAGGAATTTATCAGTCTCTTCCAGTATGATTTCGTTGATGACCTGAACAAAGGTTTCCATCTGGTTGTCGGGAAGAACCGATTCGCGGTTAATGGAATGCACAACGGTATAGGCTTTTGCACCGCGCTCCTGCAGGAAAAAGTCCATATTTAAGCGGGCCGCTTTGAGATTTTCAGATTCGTAAACTTCAATATTGTTGATCTTTGTGATTATTTCATAATCCGGTCGAATACTGAGAAATTCCCGGGCGACCTGTTTGAATATTCCGTAGCGACTGATTCGTTTCACGATCAGGTTGGGAATAATTTCAGATAGATCGACTGCCCAGATATCGTTTTCAGAGTAGGTAATTCGGGGGCCAAAGTGCCGAATCACGATTTCTTTTCGGTCATAGGTTGTTGGGATTGTCAGATCGTTTACCTGCACGGTAAAATTCAGTGGTGTTTCCCGCTGTAACGCTTTTTTTTCCGTATGGGGAAAATACTCGAGGATGTAATAATTCTTCGAGACAAACTCTTTATTTGAGCATGAAAACATGAAAAGGATAATCAGCATTAAATAGTGTCGTTTCATAGAATATCCTAACAATTAGCGTTTTGAACGCAATAGTATTGAGGGGTCTTCATTGATCTTTCGGGAAAATTCACTCAGGTACTCGGCAGATTGTTTCAATGATTCGATGGACTTGATCAGATCCTGCCGCGCTTTCAGAACGGTAAGGTCCACATGGGTGAACGTGTTGTTAATAGTGGTCAGGGTCGTGCTCATTTCAGTTGTAAGTTTCTCGACGTCTGTAGCTGCCAGTTTGTCGCTGAAGATTGACGCATTGGTGATGGCACCGTCCAGTTTATCGAGACTGTTTTCGGCAGAACGCACGAACTTCGCCATGTGGTATGAAGCAGAATCCAGCTGGCTGAAAGCCCGATGAAGCGGTGCTCGGTTTTCCTCAATAATGCTGTTGGTGCTGGTCAGTACCTGGTTCAGCATTTTTCGGTTTTCATTAATCAGTTGGTTTAAGGATTTCAGAGTTGTTTTCAGAACATCCCGGTTTTCGGTCAGCAGCAAATTCATATTTTCAATGGTACTGTTCAGAATTGTCCTGTTTTCTTCAATCAGACTATGAGTACTTGAGAGGATATTATTGACTTTTACCCGATTGTCATCGGATGTCATTGCGATGATATTATTCAGGAGCAATTCAAATTTTTCGGCGATTTTTTCGGCCTTACCGGTAATATCATCGATATATGAAATGCCCGGTTGTATGTTTGAATCGGGTGGCAGTAAATCCGCCTCATTACTGCCGCCGGTCAACTCAATTTGTTTGATCCCGGTAATCCCGACGCTGACCAGGGTTGCGACGACATCGTTTT
>JAHJGX010000144.1 GCA_018824205.1 bacterium | reverse complement strand
ACTTATAGAATGAAGAATGCTATAAAATATTGTGATTATATTATAACTGCAAACGATGTTGTGAGAGCTCGGAGTCTTATTTATAATAGATTTAAATTAGTAGATATAATTAGTAATGTACCTAATTTGACAATTTTTAATGAAGAGGGGGTAAAAGAAACTAATTCATCAATAATACTATGTCATGAAGGATCATTGAGTTTCAATCGTGGATTAAAAGAAATGATATCATTAATAGAAGAGCAAAAATATAATTTAAAATTGAAGATAATTGGAGATATTCGAGGAGATGAAAAAAAGTGGCTAGATGAAAAAATTCATAACAATCCTTCCTTAATAAAAAGCATATATATTACTGAGTGGTTACCGTATGAAAAAGTCGGAGCGGCAATAGAAGAGTGCGATATAGGTTTAATTTTATTTTATCCGACAATTAATAATATGCTTGCAGGTCCACCCAATAAACTTTTTAATTATATGAGATATGGTCTCCCAATTGTTACAGTTGATTTACCTGAAACAAGAATGGTCATACGTAAATACGGGTGTGGATTAATAGTTAAAAACTGGGATATTAATACTTTTATTCAATCTGTTAAATACTTAATTGACAATCCTTCTGAAGCAAAAGCGATGGGGCAACGAGGAAAAGAAGCAATTATAAATGAGCTTTCCTGGCAAAAGCAGGGAGAAAAATTATTGAAGATTTACGATGAGCTGTTGAATCCGCAACCGTTTATTATAGCTTGAAATGATTACAATAATTACCAGCTCCGAAATAAACTATTATGCATTGGAGACCTTAGTTGATTTTACCGGGATCGTACCCCAATCGTCGATCAATTTTTGCACTGGTGATCGAGTGTCTTACATCCAATCTGGAAAATTAAATGTTGTTTTTAATCAAGTAAAAAAGAGTAATAAATTTCCCAAAATAATTGACTGTGAAATAAAAGGGAATTATCTCTATATCCATACGGATATCATTGGATGGATAATTGAATCACTGACAAGAAGTGAAGAGTCCCGGGTAACTAATAACAACGGAAGAACTATACCGATGGAAGAATCCTTTGCATATAAGCAAGGAATTCACCAAAAACCGTATTTAGATCAGATTATTCATGATTTTCAAGTGCAGTTTATATCCTTCCTGGATGCCAATAAGGTGCCATGGGAGCAGATACATCCCAGTACAAATCCTATTCTTAGTCTGACTCATGATGTAGATTCGATTCAAGCAAAATCAGTATTTCGGTATATCTATTGGATGATTCAGGGAATTACATGTTTGAATATAAAAAAAATAAAAATAATAATTGATCGAATTAAAGACATTAATAATTTGGATAGTGATCCCCATTTTTCATTTGATATATATAAAAATATTGAGGGCAAATTTGGATATAAATCTACCTTTTATTTATTAAGCCTAGCACACTATCTTGGAAGGGAAGGAAGACGATATACATTAAAAAATAAAAAATTATCTGATAAAGTGAGAGATTTGGTTCAAAATGGATGGGAAATAGGACTACATCCTTCAAGGGTGACTCATCTTTCACAAAAAATGTTAAAAAAAGAGGTATCTCGATTTAATAAAGCATTTCATTATATTGGAAATAGTATTGGTGTTCGGAATCATTATTTAAAGGCGATATTTCCGGAGACATGGAGACTTCAGGAATTGTTGGGTTTCAAATATGATTCAAGCCTTGGATGGGCAAAAAGCCCCGGATTCCGAGCAGGTACGGCAAAACCATTTCGACCGTTTGATATAAAAGATAACAGGTTTCTGAATGTTTGGGAACTTCCACTAATTGTGATGGATGGAGCGATTCAAGGTTCTTCTTCAGAAATTACAGATCAGATTATAAAAATAGCGGAGGAATCATTCCAAAATTATGCTCCATTGACATTACTTTGGCATTCGGATAGAATTTCAAATAGGGATTATCCCGAGCACTCTGCAGCATATCAAAAATTGCTAAAATACTTTAAGGATCGAAATTGCATAGGTATTCCTGCGACTGAAGTGATAGATTTATATGAGAATTATTATAAAACAATGGCATCTCATAGAAGAAGAATTAATGAACCGGAGATAAAATTTCAAAATGATTAATACCGATCCGCTAAGATTTTTGAACGAGGACGAATATTGTACATGGGACAATCTAGTTGATTCTTCACCCTATGGGTCGCTTTTCTGTAAATCATGGTGGTTGAAAGCGGTATCTGACGATATTCGGGTTTTAGCTTATTTTGATAAAAACCGGCTTGTTGCAGGGATTCCACTATATTTTAAAAAAGTCGCAGGCATCACGATTTGTACAATGCCAAAACTTACCCAGACCTGGGGAGTCGTAATTGAACCTTTATCAGGGAAAGTTGTCAATATTAATTCCCGTGAAAATGCAATTTTGAATATATTTGCCGAAGTTCTATCTCGCTTCAAATATTTTGTTCAAAATTTTAATTCATATAATCGGAATGGTTTACCATTTTATTGGAAAGGATTTCGTCAAACAACTCATTATACATATATTCTATTAGATTTATCGGATTTGAAATCGGTATGGGCTGGTTTTCGCCAAAATATAAGGACAGATATCCGCAAGGCGGAACAGAATGAAGTCACTGTCTCGATAAGTTCTCCTGAAATTGTCTATCAAATTATCGAAAAGTCATTTTCACGACAAGACAAAATTCAACCCTATTCAAAGGAATATTTCTTAAAAATTTATAATGCTGCCAAGTCAAATAATGCCGGAGAGTGTTTTGCAGCAATCGGAAGCGACGGTGCTTGCCATGCTGCTGCTATAATGGTTTGGGATAACAGGCGGGCTTATTATCTTGCCGGGGGAGGGGATCCTCTTTTACGAAATAGCGGGGCCACGTCGTTGCTTATCTGGAAGATGATTAATATTATCTCAAACAAAAATGTTATTTTCGATTTTGAGGGTTCAATGATAGAGTCCGTCGAGCGGTTTTTTCGAGCATTCGGGACTGAACAAACGACTTATAATCAAATCTATAAATATCCTGTTGGAATTGAACTCCTTTTCCGACTACTTAACAGGATCTAAAGTTGATATGAAAATCGCAGTACAAGCTCTTCATAAGTATCTTGCTCCCAACAATAATTGGATATACAATCAGTTTACGAATTTTAAGTATTTTGATTACATCATCGTTGCCAATTCGTATCAAGATCCCGAAATATTTCCGATAGAAAAAGGAAAATTGTATTTATTCCCTAAAATGAAATATGGGGAATTACCTCTTTTTCAGCATTTATTCAGAGCAATTGTTTACCGGATATTTGTAAAAACAGGGCTGGATAACTGTTGTTTTTATTTCGCATTACGAAACAAAGAAGTTTCAATTATTCACGCACATTTTGCCAATAATGCGTATAAATATCTAGGTTTGATTAGAAAATTGAAGGTGCCCTTTGTAATTTCTTTTTATGGATATGACTACGAAATGTTACCCAGGCAATTTCCAATTTGGAAATCAAGATATCAGGAATTATTTCATGCTGCCACAGCAATTATTTGCGAAGGAGAATATGGTAAGAAACAGCTGATAAAAAGTGGTTGCCCATCTGAAAAAATATATGTGAATCACCTGGGAATTGATGTTGAAAAGATTCCTTTTAAAATTCGGAAATGGTCGATAGGTGAAACAATAAGATTTTGTCAAATAGCGTCATTTGTACAAAAAAAAGGACATGAATATACTATCAAAGCATTTGCTTCATTTTTAAATCACTATCCCAATGCGCACTTGACGTTGATCGGAAGCGGCCAGTTACTTCCAGATATTAAGAAGCTTGCGGAAAGTTTAAGGATTCTAGAGAAAGTGGACTTTATTGATTTTGTCCCATACCATGAACTGTATCATGAATTGATGAAGTATCATTTGTTTATCCATCCGAGTGTTACCGCCGATGATGGTGATTGTGAAGGAGGAGCGCCGGTTATCCTTCTTGACGCCCAGGCGACCGGATTACCGGTCATTTCCACATTTCATTGTGATATTCCTGAAGAGGTAATCCATGGGAAGAGCGGTTATCTTGTTCAGGAGAAAAATGTTAAGCAGTTAGAGGAAATGATGGAAGAATTTGTAGAAAAACCGGCGCTGATCCGGATGTTTGGGGAATATGGACGAAAACATGTGGAATTAAATTATAATGTTTTATCATGCAGTCAAAATTTGGAAACTATCTATGAAAATATAATGATAGGCCATAAAGAATGAATATACTGATTAGTGGTCTGATCTATCTTACAATATTTCTTACTACTGCCGCTCCGGCGTTATCATTATTGGAGTTGGCAATTGGACCAGTTCATATTTTTTTATTTGAAATACCATTGGCTGTCTTGTTTTTTATGTCACTAATTGTCCTTTTCATTAAGGGAGGGATCCATAGAAATAAATATTTATACCTCATGGGCAGTATATTTTTTTTAATGTTATTAGCCCTATTTATTGGAAAAATGTACCTCTACGATACAACAACGATAATAAAAGGTTTACGTCCCTATATCTATTATCTATCCGGATGGATTGTTCTTGTTTTCGGTGGAAAAATCGTTAATCTTAAGTATATTTTACATGTCATAATAGCGGGACTTATTATCCAGGGGCTTTGGGGTGGTTATCTTTATTTAACAAAACCATTAGAAATATATCTTACCGGTATGAGACTACCCTATCGAACTGGTTTTTGGATTCCTTTTGTAATTTTTACAATGGTGTATATAATAAAAGATAATGTGAAAAATATT
>JAHJGX010000143.1 GCA_018824205.1 bacterium | reverse complement strand
TTAACCCAAGTTGCAAATCACGAGATTGTATTATACTGTAAATCATATAGTTATAATTTTGTGTTTTTACAATTGGGTCACGACTTTTGCGATTCTCGTATAGGGTCTAAATTCAAATTTCATCAACTCATAAAAACGTTTTATCTCAATATTCGGTCTTGAACATAATTTCAAATAAACACGTTTACCATCTTTTCTGTCCATTTCAATTATTGACCTTTTCTGGGTATTCATTTTTTGGACTATTGTTTTCCAACTATAATTTATACCTCCGGCTTTTAATCTCTGTCTGATAATATTTACTATCTGATAGCCTATTATTCCGACCCGGATGTGAGATTCTATATGCTCATCCTCCTGATGAAATACCGGTCTTATATCTAAATCATTCTTTAAACATCTAAATGTTGACTCAACTTCTCTAATACAGTTATATATATTCCATATCTGCGCCTCATTAAGTTGTGGTCGTGAGTACCTTAAAAAATAGACTCCATGGCCGGATTCTGTCTGCTTTACACGTTCCCATTTTATATCTATAACTTTATCCGCTTTTTTATCTTCTTTGTAGGTTATTTGGTATAATTTGGCGGTACTGGAATATTGTTCTTTTAATCTGCCTATATGCTCATGAACCTTGATTATTTTTTTTAACCTGCGGGGTTTTGTCAATCCCTCTTTTAAATATTCTAAACGCTCCTCAAATCTCTGCGTCAATTTCCCGTCTATAGATTCTTCCTTCTTGCTCTTTTGATCACTCTTGACGTATAAGTAACAGTCAGACCTGCCCGGCAGCTGCCGGACAACCTTTTTTAATTCTATCTTGTTTCCTTTTTTGTCTTTTATTACACAAGACTGCTCATCTACTGCTTGATATTCCTTTAATCTCTGACGACTTACGCTGATGTAATCATAACCCCTTTCCTTTAATAAATGTAGATTTTCTTCGGTACTGATACCTGCGTCCATTACTACTAAAGGCTTATTCTCCGATGATAATAATTTCTTCTCTATACGATCTATTATTTCAGACAAGGTCTTCGGCTCGCTTATATTACCAGGATATAAATCACAATGCTTTACAAAGCCATATATGTCTACTACCATAGATAGGCCAATTAATTTACAATCATTACGCTTAGACTTACATCTGCCATATTTCGCCTTTTTGCTGGAATTCATCCGACCTTCAAAATATAAATTGGTCAAATCATATATGATTATCCTGTCGGTATTTGAGAATAGGTCGAAGGTGCGATCATATAAGAATTCCTCGATCTCATCCTTATGCTTTAAATATCGATTGTTGGCTCTGTATAAATCATGTCTGGTTATATCATCTACTTCTAAATTATATAACTCGCATAATGCCGTGTTTTCCTTTAACCATCTCTCTGCTTCATGTTCGCTCGAAGGATGAACCATCTTGCAGATCAAACTAATAAGCATCGTATTTACCTGATATTCAGAGTAACCCTTTTCTCTCAAATATAACGGTAATCCACTCAGATCTATTGCCTGCCTGCTTAACCATTCCGCACCTATCTCTCTTATGTCCTCCTCTTCCAGTGAATTAATATCTATAGTTTGATAATCTTTCCCAGAGGGATCTTCGATTGTATCTGCCTCTAGGGCCGGCACAGGTTTACTTTCACAACCGCTAAACTTTACCCCTTTTTTCTTTATTCTACCGGCAAATTTTTGTGCTAATTTTTCTACCCGATCATCAGTATTAGGGAATAACGACTCTTTACCTGTTAGTATTTCTTCAATTCTATCGGCTAATATTTTGTGTTTATCTTTAGGCAAGTCTTCAAGTTTGCCTAGGTTTAAGATATTAATTTGTCTACGTTTATCACCAATTCTGTATGCATGAATTAGTCTATGGTAAGTATATACTTTAGCAGAGTTCTTATTTTTTTTATGGACGGTTCTGATATACACAATGATAATATAATAAATGCGCCGGCAATATGCAATTGCTATGGGGCACGACAAATGCGTGTCGCAACCAGCCCCTAATTGTTAACCAATTAATATACAGGCTCTTATGAACATTTTAAGATGCTAATATTTATTATTTTTATCGAAAATAGTGCGTTTTTCTATGTTTTTGGAAGCAGATGTGCGCAACTTGGGTTAAGGTTTTACCAGCACTTTGCTTATATCCATCCATTTTATGATGCTAACGGGAGGATTGCCCGTATATTAATGATCATCTACTTGCTGATTAATAATCTAACAATAAAACGAGAACCTTTTGATCAATCGAAAGGTAAATTTCTTAAACGTCTGAATCGTTGTCACGAACGTTTTGAGACAGATAAATCGGATCAGTATTTCAAATACTTTTTCCAGTTTATGAAGAAATTTATAACACCGTCAAATTTGAATGAAGACGAATGTTGATTTGATTTATAAATCCCCTTTTTTATCTCCATAAATACCCCTAAACTCCTTCCGGTTTTTGCCTGAGATGAAGGAGTAATCTAACATCAAGGGGTGCGGAAAAAAGAATACAAATTCAGCAGATAAATCCCCACCATTAAATCAGTTTTTAAAAGTTATCCTTGTTTTTCGGTATAATGTCCGGTATATTTACTTGTCCGGTCTGACCGGACATGATGTAATAACGGACACGCGAGGGTAAAATGAACGAAAAAGAGATTTTCCTAAGATGTATTGAAAATTTGCGCAGTTTCCAACCGGTACGTTCGATCTCGGTTCGGGAAGAGTTGAAAACGCTCAGGGAAAATGGAATTGACGCTCAGATTGAGATTGAATTCAAGAAGGGATATTGCCGGTACGGCGTAGAAATTAAGTCACAGCTTAAAAGACCGCTTCCGGCTTATTTGTATCAGTCATCTCGATCGGAAGATGAGCCTTTGATGATAATGTCATCCTATATCAATCCATCAATTGCCGCCGATTTAAAGAAAACAGGGATTCAATATATCGATGTTGCCGGGAATGCTTTTCTGCAGATGGGTGATTGTATCCATATTGAAGTTAAAGGGAAGAAGCCGGAGCATCCTGTTCAAACAACCTCCAATTCCCTGTTTCAAGCAAAATTGATGCAGTTGGTGGCGATACTCCTGATTGATTCCACAGCCGCCAATCAGACCATTAGGGTTCTGTCCAATCGGGCTGGTCTTTCCAAGGACCGGGCATCGGTGGGTTTGCGCTTGTTGAAAGAAAAAGGGTGGCTGGTTCCATCTGGCAAGACGGAATATAGATTGACCGCAAAACGTGATCTCTTTGATCAGTGGCTGATGAATTACGGGGAACGGCTGCGTCCTAAACTTGTACTGGGTACTTATAAGATGGCGCCAACAATGGAAAATAAATTAGAGGAAAAATTAGCGGAGATATTTGTCGGTCAGACCAATCAGTATGCTATGACTGGCGGTATCGGAGCTGATCGTCTATTGCATTATTACCGGGGGAAGTCGACTGAAATATTTGTTTTGCCGGATATAGCAGATTTGGTCTGGAAAGGATTGAAGCTGATATCGTCGAGAGAGCCCAATATCACACTGTTAAACTTGTTTTCTCCTGATCTAATTTTTTACCAGGGCGATACTGCCGTTGCTCATCCTCTTTTTATTTATGCCGAGTTACTTTATTGCGGCGGCGATCGGGAACGTGAGACCGCCCAGATGATTTACGACCGATATTTGCGGGAAATTGTTGAATGACAATGGATAAAGATATTATTAGGCTGCTTCGTGTGCTGTTTTCTTATTTTGAAAAAAAAGGCTATCGGTATGCTCTTATCGGGGCAAACGTCCCACTAATTCTGATAGACCAAAAAGAAGCCAATGGGAAAGGATATGGGATCAGGCCTACATATGATGTGGACTTGACTGTCGAAATAGAAGACTGGGATGATTATCAGAGATTGAAACAAGACTTAATGAAACTCGGCTTGGTTCAAAAAGATCGTCAGCCAGACCACCGGTTTTTTATGGATGATTTGATTGTCGACATTCTGCCCTACGGTGAGGCAATTGCGAAAGATGGTGTTATTGAATGGCCGGGGACTGGTGATCGTATGAATGTGATCGGCTTTGAAAAACTATTTCAGTATGCAAAAATGGAATCCATTGTTGATGATGTGATGATTCCGGTGATTCCTTTATCACTGTTAGTTTTTACCAAGATTCTTGCGTATCTCGACCGCAAAGCACCGAGAGATTTACAGGATATTCTATATGTTCTGGAGCACTACGAAGAGGCATCAGTTAGTGAAAGACGTTTTGATGTTGTATCCGAGGATAAACTCAGCTACGAAACGAGCGGCGCATTTCTTATTGCGCAGGATTTGAAAAAGGTCATCTCAAACAAGGAATCCGGAATCGTACATGAGTTTCTCTGTTTATTTGATGATGAATATGCGGAGATCGTTCAACTGCTGGTTCGAGAAAGCAGGAAAGAGTCCGCGGAGATTTTGGAATTATTCAGCGCCTTCAGACAGGGAATGGAAATTTGAACCTCTGTGAGGTTTATAACTAATCCCTTTTTTATATCGACAAAACGTTTTAAATTCCACCCGGTTTTTGCCTGAGATGAAGGAGTGATCTAACATCAAGGGGTGCGGAAAATACCGGCAGAAAATCTGTTTATATCCCATCCCTTGAACACAGCGGATGGGTTTTTTATGGAAAAAAAGGTACACACCACAACAATCACGGTCTATGACCGGGATTCGTCCTATCAACAGGTTGGCGAATTGTTACACAGCCATGCTAAGGGCATTCTTCTGCGGGTCGGTTATCCCATGGATAATCATAATGTCGCGATTATTTTCCTGATCCTGGAAATGACCACTGACGAACTCGGCGCACTGACCGGCAAACTCGGTCAGATATCGACGGTGAAAGTGAAGTCCACGACCTTGAAAGTGTGATAGATGAATATGACTGATGCTGAAATCCGGGAATATCTGACCGGGAAAAATGATGGGGAACTGTTTGCCACAGCGGACCGGGTTCGGCGGGAGGTATTCAATACCGACGTCTATCTGCGTGGGATTATCGAGTTTTCAAATCACTGTAAACAGGATTGCCTGTATTGTGGATTGCGGCGAAACAATCGGAGTATCGTGCGCTATCGCCTGTGCATGGATGAAATCTTGGAATGTGCCGGAGATATTGCCCGATCGGGTATTTCAACCATTGTCCTGCAGACCGGTGAAGATCCTTTTTATTCCGATGCGGCGATTGCCGATATCATCAGCGCGATCAAGTCACGAATCGACATTGCGATTACATTGTCCCTGGGTGAGAGAGAGAAGGGAAGCTATAAATTATGGCGGGACGCCGGCGCTGATCGTTACCTGATCAGGCTGGAGAGTTTTAATGAGAAGAGTTACTCACAGGCTCGTCCCGGTACAAACCGGCAGGAACGGCTGAATTGCCTGGAGACGCTCCGGGATCTGGATTACGAAGTCGGTTCCGGGATCATGATCGGGTTACCGGGTGATTCCATCGATGATGTGATCACCGCGATCCGGAAATTGACGGTCATGCATCTGCACATGATCGGGATGGGACCCTTTGTGGCTCACAATCAAACACCCTTTGCCGGTGAATCCAACGGAAACGTGGATATGGTTCTGCGGGCCTACGCATTGATGCGGATTCTGAATCCCATGGCCAATATTCCCTCTACCAGCGCCATGGAAAGCGCCCGGCCGGGTGGCAGAATGCGGGGTTTGCAGGTTGGCGCGAATGTTATCATGCCGTCGTTTACCCCCAAACGGGTAAAGGAGTTGTACAATATTTATCCCGGAAAAAATGTTCAACAGGATATCGATGAAGACGGTTTGCAATCGGTGTTGACGATGATTGAAAAAGCCGGGTACAATGTTTCCTGGGCGAGAGGAGATTCGCCTTTGAAAGCCAATGAAAAATGTAAAATGTAAAATGATAATCAATAATGGTTAATAATTGAGGATAAGATGTCGGAATTAGGAGTTAAAGATTGGGTAAAGCAGCTTGTTAAGCAGGATGAGATCGATAAATATTTGGTCAATGGTAAGGATTTTATCGATGAGCAGCATATTTATGACACATTGACAAATAATCGAAAACCGGAAAAACAGCAGGTCCGGGACATTATTCAGAAATCCCTGCGCATTGAACGCCTGGAACCGGAAGAAACGGCGGCGCTGCTGCATGTGGAAGATCCGGAACTCTGGGAGGAGATGGTTGCTGCCGGTTTGGAAGTAAAGCGCAAGGTTTATGACAACCGGATCGTCTTTTTCGCACCCCTGTACTGCAGCAATCTCTGTGTGAACAACTGTGCCTATTGCGGATTTCGCAATGAGAATAAAGATGAAGAACGTCGAATATTAACCATGGATGAGGTCCGGCAGGAGACGGAAGCGGTCATTTCCGAAGGACATAAGCGCATGATCGTGGTTTATGGCGAACATCCCCGTTCAGACGCCGACTATATTGCCAAGACGATTGAGACCGTATACGGTGTTAAAAAGCCGGCCCGACACGGTATGGGTGAAATCCGACGTGTTAATATTAATGCAGCCCCAATGTCCATTGCTGATCTGAAAAAACTGTGGAATGTGGGTATCGGTACGTACCAGGTTTTCCAGGAAACCTATCATAAGGCGACGTATGCCACCGTTCACCCGACGAATACCTTGAAAGGCAATTACCGCTGGCGACTCTATGCACTGCACCGGGCCATGGAAGCCGGAATTGATGATGTGGCTACCGGTGCTCTATTCGGACTTTACAACTGGCGATTTGAAGTCATGGGACTGCTGCAGCATGCGATCGACCTGGAACGCCAATTTGGGATTGGTCCGCACACGATTTCATTTCCACGCATGACCCCGGCATCGGGTTCGGCATTGAGTATCGGTTCCAATTACCTGGTCAGTGATGCCGATTTCAAAAAGTTAGTGACCGTATTGCGACTTTCAGTACCTTACACCGGATTAATTATTACCGCACGTGAAAATGCCCAACTGAAAAAAGAGCTTATTCAAGTTGGCTGCACACAAACCGATGCTTCTACCAGGATCGGGATTGGCGGATATACGGAAGCCATGAAAGAATTAAGCAATCTCGAGTGTCAGAATCAGGAGATTGATAAACAGCAGTTTATCCTTGGCGACACTCGTCGATTGGACGATGTTGTGCGGGAACTGGCGGAAATGGGCATGATCACATCGTTTTGTACAGCCGGGTATCGTTGCGGGCGCACCGGCGATAAGATCATGGGACTGCTGAAAAGCTGTACCGAAGGAAAATTCTGTAAACTGAATGCGGTATTGACATTCCGTGAGTATCTCGATGACTATGCATTCCCGGAAACAAAAGCCATCGGCGAAAAACTGATCGAACAGGAATTATCACAAATTCGTGAGGCGCCATTTTTCAATAAAGGCAGTTTGCTGGAAACTTTCGAAAAAATGTACCAGGATATAATAAAGGGCAAGCGGGATGTGTATATTTAGATGGGAGATTTTAGTATTGAGATGTGAGATGCAAGAGACAAGAATCAAGATTTGAGATGGATGGGTAAAAGCGGACTGTGGGACATATACAGAATATATCTTTGAATGGGGAATTGCAGTTGAACACAAAATTGACAAAGATTGCAAATGAGTTGTCCGCGCATTTTGATGCTGAAATTTACTTTTGTGAGATCAAAGGCAAACGCTGGTCTTTTGTGGCCGGGAGCGGTGACACTGTCTACGGTTCACACCGATTTCAACTTAATGAAAAGTGGGGGATCATTTCGGACCATGAACTTACTCAAGACAGCGACAATCAATTGATAATCAACATGATCAGAGGGATTCTAAGTGACTGATATACCGGGAGAAAACATGAAATCAATTCGTATGGAAAGCGATAGCATTGGCAGTCTTGAAGTCCCTGCCGAGGCGCTTTGGGGGATTCACAGCAAGCGGGCGGTGGAGAATTTTCCGCTAACAAACCGACCGGTAAATAAAGGGTTGATTCATGCCTTTGCTGCGGTCAAACTGGCTGCTATCCGAACGAATCAGGCTATTCGAAAATGGTCTGATGATCTGATTTCACCGGAACATGTGAATCGTCTGGGCTCAAAAACAGAAAGCAATAACTAATGCAAAAAACACCAAAAGGTTTACGCTTGCATATTGGAATTTTCGGCCGCCGGAATGTTGGAAAATCTTCATTATTGAATGCCCTGACACGGCAGACGGTGTCGATCGTTTCCGATGTTGCCGGCACGACAACCGATCCGGTTGAAAAGCCCATGGAACTCTTACCCATAGGCCCCGTGGTTTTTATCGATACCGCCGGTGTCGATGATGTGGGCATTCTGGGTGATATGCGAACGGCACGTACAAAGAAAATCTTCAATCGCAGCGATCTGGCGATAATTGTCGCAGCAGGTAACGGTTGGAGTCCGTTTGAAGAAGAATTACTTAAAGAATTTACAGATCGAAACGTGCCGGTCATTATTGTATTCAATAAAGTGGATCTGGAATCACCGGGTCCGGAACTGACTCAAAAACTAAATAATGCAAAATATGCCGTTGTTCAGACTGTCGCTGTAAAAGCCCAGGGGTTATTTGACCTGCGGGAAGCAATAATTAAACAAACCCCCCAGGAAATCATCAATTCACCGGCCATTATCAGCGATCTGATTCAGCCGGGTGACATGGCCATATTAGTGGTGCCGATTGATAAAGAAGCACCCAAAGGGCGTCTGATTTTACCGCAAGTTCAAACCATTCGGGATATTCTTGACAGTGACGCCTATTGCATGGTGGTGAAGGAGCGGGAATTACGGGATGCGTTTCAAAAACTGAATTCCAAACCAGCCATTGTTATCACTGATTCCCAGGCATTCCTAAAGGTTGCTGACGATACACCAAACGATATTCCGATGACCTCTTTTTCAATTCTGTTTGCGCGGGTAAAGGGGAATTTAAGTGAATTTGTGCGCGGTGCTATGCTTATTGATGAACTTAAACCCGGTGATAATGTTCTGATTGCCGAATCATGTTCTCATCATCCGATTACAGATGATATCGGAACGGTCAAAATTCCACGTTGGCTGAACCAGTATGTGGGCGGTAAGATCAATTTCAGCCATACTCAGGGACATGATTTTCCAGAAGACCTGCAAAAATATAAACTAATCATCCACTGCGGCTCCTGTATGTTCAACAGGCGGGAAGTACTTTCCCGGATTATGCATGCGAAACGCGCGGGAATTCCAATAACGAATTATGGGCTGACAATTGCCTATTCCCTGGGAATATTCGAGCGGGCGCTTTCACCGTTTCCGGGTGTATTGGAGATGTACCGGAAATTAAAAAAATAGGGATCTTCTCTCGAAAACCCCTATTAATCTGAGATTTAAAAATTGATGTTATTCGTCTGACTCTTCTATGTCGGCAATTTTTGCATATTTGAGGACCTCTTCAACATATAGAATACATTCTTCCTTGCTGTCGAAACCCATACCCGATGCACCGACAATTTCCTGGTCGTTGGTCTTTAGCCGCCAGCGCCATTGACTGGCTTTATCAACATATAATTGCAGAATGGACATAACGTTACTCCTAACGTTTTTTATAGTGTTTAATTATCTGCATATCTTCAAGGTCTATTTCTCCCTGGTATTCAGCCAGAATTGACTGATCGTATAATTGAGCTACCCATAAGTAATACTTTGCGTCGGTTTTACCCAGTTTTTTATAAACCAGGTATGCATGGAGATACCCATCAGCAACCTTTCGCCGGTCGACATTACTGAGTTTTAAATGAGTACCTTGCAAAGCAGGTATTAGAAGTTCAATGCCCAGCTTTAACAGATCAGGATTCTTGATCTTTTTGGTATTGGCATTATAGATATTAGGCCAGAGAAAAGCATCGGAATAATACTCGTCCGCCAGAGACCAGAGGCGGTCACCTTTGACCACAGTATGGAAAATATCCATGGGAACCGGTTCCTGTACTTTGCTCAGCTCAGGGGATTCGACTTTGGATTCCAGTTCGCTTACAATCTGTTCTGGTTCTTCTTTGATAACAGGTTCAGGCGGTGGAGGAGAAGTAGGTTTCTGGGCTGCCTGTTCCTGAATCTCTGAAATGATTTCCAGGGTTTCCGGTCGAGGCTCGGGATTTTTTCTTAAGGAAAACAAGATTATCAGAATGATAATGATCACAACGGCGCTGATGGATGTAATCAGCGCCCAGTTGGGGTGTTTCCACTTGTCCGGAATTGCCGTAAACGACGATTCCCGAATCATTGGCGGAAGATCATCCGGTTGATCTGAATAGTCCTCTTCGAATACCGGTGTTTCGGGCTCAGATTCATCAAATTCAGGTTCTGGCTCGATTATTTCGTCGGGTTCAATCTCAGGTTCCGGTTCTTGCTCAGACTCAGTTTCAACATCTTCAATAGATTCAGATTCCAGATCGGGCGCCTCTCTGAGAACAGTGAAATCTTCTTCTGTTTCATAAATACGAACTTCCGATATTTCCGAAACCTCCTTAGCGGTTTGCAGGTCGTCAAGACATTCTTCCTTGTCTGCAAATCCCTCCCCTGATACGGCAATAATTTTACCGTCATCGTTTCGCAGGCGCCATCTCCAGCGATCGCTTTTATCCTTGTAATATTGGAATACTGCCATTGCCCCTCCTTATGGATTGAGTTTTACGTTTATGTTATGTCGTAAAATAAATGAAAATTCAGTAAAACCAAAATAAAAATTAAGTAAAAAACAGAACAGGACTTCAAATACCGTATATTGTTTTTAAAAAGAATCGGATAGAAATTATTTATGGAATGGTTATGACGAAATGATTTATTTAAAAAACAGTTGAAACCAATCGTGAAACGTTGACTCTAAGTTGAAAAAAGAGGGAAAGACATTATGAAAAAGAGTTTACTATTTACACTGTTCAGTTTGATATTTATTTTGCAGATTTCGACCCAAGCCGGTCAGTCTTGGTATACGTTTCAAGACGGTATGAAGCTCGCTGACAGTGGTGATAAACATTTGGTTATAGATTTTTATGCCGACTGGTGTCACTGGTGTAAAGTGATGGATAAAGAGACTTTCTCCGATCCGGAAGTGGGAAAATACCTTTTTGAAAATTTTATTCCGATTAAACTGAATGCCGAAAGTAGATATTATGTTTAAAAGTGAGTGTTAGCCCTTATCGGTATCCCTTCTTAATTTTAGAAGACCAAAAATAACACTAAAAGAAGGGAGACCGATATGACTCACAAGAAACAATTTAAAGATTTGG
>JAHJGX010000142.1 GCA_018824205.1 bacterium | reverse complement strand
GAAATCCGTTTTTTTGATGTTCAATCAATTCAGGAATCCCAGAAACTGGTGTTGATATTGTGATTATTCCCGATGCCATTGCTTCCATCAATGTAACTGGAATACCATCCCGATCGCCATTTGAGGATATTATACATGGCAGGAAAAATACATTACCTGTATTAAAAAAGTCTAATAACTTTTCATGAGGAATAGATGGTACTAATTCAATGTATGGTTCTAATCCATTCTTTTGAACTAAATATATTAATGGTTCTTTCAGTGGTCCATTTCCGGCAATTTTCCATTGAAATGAGATTTCGGATATATCAATATCTTTAAATGATTCAATAAACGGTATATAACCTTTTTTTTCAACGAAGTTTGAAGCGCTGAGAATTGTAAAGGTTTGACTATTCGGTTTTCTATAAGTTGTTGGAAAATTTTCTAAATTAATACCGCAGTGAATGACGTGGATTTTGGATTGGCTTTCAGGTACAATCCGGGTAAGATGGGTCTTATTATATTCAGATATAGTTCGAATATAGTAAGCCGATGTCAATTTTTCTTGTAATAGAGTTTTATTTACTGTGCTAAAATAGATATCCCAGGCGTGAGCGGTAAAACTAAATGGATATCCATATAATTTATGTAGAATTAATGCTGCGGTAGCAGAACTACTTGCGAAATGACAATGAATGGTAACATCTTTGTGTTGTTTTAAGACTGCAGCAATAGCAATCGTTTGAATTACGATACGAAGTCCAACTTCTTTGCGGTAATTTTTAAGAATTTGCAAATATCGAAATGGATTGAAAATTATTTGTGTGAATATCCAGAGATAATGAATATATTTGGGATGGAAGTAGCGAGAATCTGAATGTTCTTTGTAAAATTGGCCAACGGTAGTATATCTCAATGTCGGTACATTCTTCTTTACTTCATCCAATTCATCGTTTACCCAGTTTGAAATGGGATATTCAAGTATATATATCAGGGTATGATTGATCATTTTTTAACGTTAAGTGTATGAGTAGTGGTGGATTTCAGGGCACATCATTATCAACCCGAGATGAAGCTGATGCGAACCACAAAACTTAATATTTACTACTTCCCTGCCATTAATTATACACATTGTTATCAATAGTTATTTTTCACAATAGTAAATTAGTTCTGAACCTATAAGCCCAAATTTAAAAATTTCTTCTGATGTGAATGTTTTTATAAAACTATCCTCATGCACTAAAAATCCACCACCTTTAAGTCGTATTTTATAATCTTGACCATACCGCCTCACATGGTCGCTCTGTCCAAATGCTTTTTCTCTTTCTTCTGGAGTGTTAATGGTCCAGTCTTCGTATGTGACTTTCCTATTATAATCAATAGGCACTTGTAAAATTCCACTACCACCCTTTTTCATAACTCGATAAAGTTCTGAAATAGCTAATTTATCATTAGGAATATGTTCAAGTACATGATTACAAAGAATGAAATCAAAAAAATCATCTTCAAACGGTATATTTGTAATATCTACTTTTATAATCTCAATACTTCCATTATAATTATATAATTCAGGGAATAAATCACATGGAGTATATTCAACCATTTTCATATTCGTAAACCTATTATAAAATACTTTTTCTGGAGCAAAATGTAAAAGTCTTATTGGTTTGGGATTATTATTAAAGAGACTGAGTTTTTCACTGAGGTACATGAATAAAAGCCTATGTCTTTCCAAAGATTTACAATTATAACATTGTGCGTTTTCTCTTGCTTTTTCTCCAAAAGAGTCAAATATTCTATATGTTGAATTACATATAGGACATTTTACATTATTACCCTTAAACAATTTTTTATGTTTTTGTTCACTTTTTTGTTGTTTGAACTTGTGGTATCCAACCAATACTTTTTCTGGAATTAATGATTTAATAATTTTTTTCATTTTTTTGTTTTATTATTGCTAACTACTGTATTAAAAACACTGACTAATTGTTTAGTTAGATTTCGACGATGAAATTGTTGAATATAGTCGAAATTGGGATTTACTTGTAGTTTGTTATTATTCCATAAATTGTATATCCGAAGCAATTCATTTTTTATGCTGTTTAATGAACTTGGATCGGCAAAGAAACCAAGATTGGATTTCTTTAAAATTGTTTTTATTTCACTATCAGGTATTATAGCAAATATTGGTTTATATATAGCCATATATGAAAATACTTTACCAGGGAGTTGTGAATTATCCGGCATAATTAAGAGAAGTAAATCTGTATATTCGATTTCTGCAAGTAGATCTGATTGTGGTATAAAGGTTTTTATTATTATACCAAGCTTATATTCATTAACTCTTATTTTGATATTCTCTTCAATATTACCTATAAATTGTATTCGTATTCTATCTATTATTTCTTCATTACCATCTTTTAATTGTTTTAACGCTTCTAAAAAATGATATGGATTGTATGCCCCATAAAATGAACCTGTGTAAGTAATAGTAAGATATAAGGAATCTTTCTTGGATTTTTCTTTTGGGGTTTGATCGTCATCAAACCCGTTATAAATCACATGGATATTTCTCTCTATTAACTTTATAAAGTTTGATGACCATTTTTGAATGATGCTATTAAATGCACAAGTAGTACGATCAGCATTATAAATAAAGGAGTCCTCTAATTTTGTTTCTTTGGATTCTCTTTTTTGGTTTTTGTATTTATAATATGGGTGTCTCGTCCAAAAATCCCGAAAATCGCAAATCCACGGGATTCCAAATCGCTTGTTTAATTTTAAGGCAATAATATGTGCGCAGGGCGTTGGTGATGTAGAAAAGATCAGGTCGTATTTCCGGGTTGTTAATTCCTTTACCCCTTTATGATAAGCAAAAGGAATCCAGCCGATCTTTTCATCAGGGATGAAAAACCGATCTTTGATTTTTTGATACAATTTACCCAGGCCAATTTTAGAAAGCATAATTTGTAAATAAAACGGATCAAATTCCGACGCCCTGATAATTTTAACTTCCTTCGGAATTTCATCCAACAGACTCTCATCATAAGCCCAGTAATTCTTTGTGTTTGTTGTCAAAACGGTTGGTAACCACCCAAATTCCGGTAGATATTTAACGAACTTCAGTGAACGAAATGTACCGCCCCCGGCAAGCGGTGGAAAATGATAAGCAATAAATAAGACTCGTTTCATACTACTTGGTTAATATCCAAAAAAAAGTGAAATTACCAAAGCTTATGGATCACAATAAAAATTTAAAGAAACAGATTGTTAACAGCTCTTTTTGGGTGTTCGGCGCCAGTCTATTTTCCCGGAGTATCAGTTTTTTATCAACCTTGATACTGGCAAGATTATTAACTCCCGAGTCGTTTGGGGTCATTGGATACGGGTTTCTGATTGTGAGCGCGATCGGATTGATTCGGGAAATGGGCTTTAACTCTGCCCTGATTTTTCAAAAGGAGAGAATAGAAGAAGCTGCATCGACAGCACTGGTGTTTATCTTCCTGTGGAGCACATTTTTATATATTCTTGTCGTTATATTTGCTCCATTTGCAGCGACATTTTTCAGAGAACCAAGGCTTGTTATTCTTTTAAGGGTACTGACTATCAGTTTAATTCTCAATTCGCTTGCCAATGTTCCATTGACATTGTTGGAAAAAGATATTCGTTTTGCCAGACGGGTAGTTCCTGAAGTAGTCAATCTGACTGTCTATGGGATATTGACGGCCCTGTTTGCATATCTAGGATTCAATTATTGGTCATTTGTCATTGGTATTCTTTGTGCGGATATCTGTCAATTAATTGTTGCCTTCATCCTTCGACCAATCCGGATACGTCTCAAACCCGATATCACGCTTTTAAAGCAAATGTTTGGATTTGGTAAAAATGTTATGGGGCTGGGTATTCTTAATTTTGGAATCCGCAATATCGACGATTTTTTTGTGGGTCGTATGCTTGGTACGGTTACGCTTGGTATTTATAATTTCTCTTATCGGATTGCCAATATTCCCGCAACAAACATTACAAATGTTTTGGGTAAGGTATTATTTCCCGGATTCGCGAAAATTGCTGATGACACAATACGATTAAAGGAAGCATTCTTACGGACATTTGAATATCTTTCATACATAACAATTCCAGTAACTGCCTACATTATCCTTTTGACACCTGATGTGATTCATCTATTTTTACCTAAATGGATTGATGCTATTTTACCTATTCAATTAATTGCATATTTCGGTGGAGTCAGGTCGATCAGTTCTGGATCGGGCAGCGTCTTTTTAGCAAAGGGAAGGCCGGACCTGTTGCTACCGATTTCGCTGACTCAGGTAGTATTTCTATCAGTTTTCCTCTATCCGACAGTTCATTATTTTGGATTAAACGGTGTGTGCATTCTTGTAAATATGGCTATAACGATTGCATTAATATGGGGATTTTTAAAACTTAAAAAATTAATTGACATTTCACTGAATGTTGTAATGAAAATAGCGGCATTCCCATTCTTTATCTCGATTATTACTTTCTTTTTTCTGATATTTATTGCCGACTTTTTTGATTTTGGAAAAATAATTTCAGTATCATTTAAAGGTTTTGCTTTTCCATCGATTTACTTTATCCTCACATGGTATTTATCAAATATCCCGCAATCCATGTACGAATATTTGATTAAAAAGGATTAGTGCTTTACCTGATCTTTTTTGCAAAAATCATTTGAATATCTGATTTTTTTTCTGACATAATAAAAGGATCCAAAGAATATTGGATTGCTCCGATGATTTTTTCAAGATCAATGTGAATTTTTTTTAATTCCCACTTTAAAAACGAATAAATTGATTGAAGTGGTATCTTTTTCTTTAACAAGTAATTCACTGGTTTACGGTCTATTATTTTTAATCCGTTTTGATTTAATATTTTAGTATATCTTTCAATAGATCTGAATTTAAAATATTTTAGTCCAGCACTTGGCACCTGGTCAATAAATCTGTCTGTAATAATAACTGTTGAATTATTGTCACACAGCTTTGATATATTCTCGACTGCTTTTCGGAATAAGTTATCATCGATAATATAGTAAAGTACATCAAAGATTGAGATAATATCATATTTATTATCAGATAGCAGTGCCGGAAGCTGACTTGCAATATCATTCTGCACAAATTGATATTCAGGAAATGTTTTTGTCAAATTCGTAACACTGATATCAGTAATATCAGTCCCGATTAGCGATGAAACACCATTTATTTTATAGTAATCTACATAGTAGCCTGTTCCAGAACCTATATCAAGTATGTGTTTGTCATTTAAGAAAATCTTATTGTTTTGCATCAGTAATTCTAGAGTTCTGATGTAGGCTCTGTAAACATACTGATTATATTCATATGAAAAGGATAGATGAGCGGAACTTCTGAACGAGAAGTCCTTTGTATATCTTTTACTCCAATAATCTTTTGATATTTCCAAATTGCTACTCCTCTAGGATAATCGATTCCATGGATTGTATAAGATCCATTTTTTTAATGTTGGGTCAAATTTCTTTTGAAACTGAACCTCTTTATTATTAAAAAGGAAAACGAAATTCTTGTATGACTTTACTGCGAAAGATAAACCATCCAGCAAGTAATTACTATTTTGATCTTCTCCGATTGATGGGAATGTGAGATAGATAAAATACGTTGAATTACGAATTATTATTTCTGTCTTTAATGCTTTAATTGCCAATGCAAAATTTAATAATCTTGAGGTTGTGCAAATTAATAATTTTTGATGGTGATATAATTCAGCAAGCCTATTAAAAGCTGGAGACACCTTTTGGAAAGCCTCTTTTGTGCAATTTTTTGCCAAATGTATATATATGCACATTTTTCCATTATTAAAGAGTAGTTTTTCAATTACCTGTTCTGAAAGAATTTCATCTAAATCTGTTAATTTTGCTTTATTCCAGAAACCATATCGAACAAATTTGATCATCTTTTGATTATCCCGCAGAGTGACAGGTTTTAATAATGAGTTTGAATTCGGAGAAAAAATATGCCCAAGCAAAAGTATTTTACAGAATAATTTCGTATATGTTTGAATCCTGTTTATTGCTGAGGAATTATCATTAAAATATATTTCAGGAACAGTAAATTTCCTGTCTTGCCCAATATAACTTGTGATTTCTCCTACCCATAAAAATTTTGTATGAAGATAATGTAAAAGATCCGAAGAATAATAATTTGATTCCGGATCATCTCCCAAACCAGTGATTAAATTTTGAATATTATATTTATCTCCGTGATTAATCCAAACTGGACATTTTATTGAGTAGTTTATGCATTCATCGATAGCTTTTTCTGCAAATTCCCTTTTAAATCCACCAACTTTTGAGAAATTGCCCCAGGTGTGAAGACAATCTAAATAACCTCTTTTATTTAAATCGATAATATCCTTATAATTATTTGACTTTTGGTGATTTAGATTGTTAAAATAAGAAAATGCATACTCATCAGCAGAGGGATTTTGAAAAAACCAAAAACTATTTCCAACTTCAATATTTAGTCCTGGACCAAATTCAGTAACTTTATCTGTGTTGAAATATTGATGAAAATCCAGGAATTTATTCCAAGAACATTGATCGATGTCGTTGGTTAAAGATAGCATCGCTTTGTATGGATAAGGGATAGGTAAGATTTTAAGAGAAATCATTTTTTGTGGATTCTTAATCTGACACTATTAAAAATACGACAATAAATAGATTGAAATATTTCCGCATAATACAGTTCATCCTGAGATGAAGTCCAGAAGTATTTATATTCTTCCGATCCGCGCAAAAAATAAAAATATCCTATATTTCTTGATATTAGATACTCAAACATTTTATATAGTAAAATTTGACCGACTTTTTTAACAGAAGAATTTGGATCAAAACCTGAATTGTATAAGTATACAGCATCGTTTTGTATAAAGCAATAGGTGGATGCTATTGGAGTATTATGATCGATTATCCAAAAAAATAGAACAGAATCGGGTGTATTTTGTACATAGCTGTTATGAAAGCTGATAAATTGTTGATTGGAAAAATTACTAAATTTTCCCTGTGAAGAAATACGCTTTAAATGTAAACCAGTAAAGTAATCAAGTGAACTCTTTGGATCATCTTTAATAAAACCAATTTGAAATCGTACAGATGGATTTTTAAATGCAGAGCGAACATAAGATAAAAAACGATTTTTCGTTTTTTCTGAGTGGTGATTAAAAATTAATTCAATTTTATCTGGTAACTGTAAGTATGGGCAAAATTTATTTGTT
>JAHJGX010000141.1 GCA_018824205.1 bacterium | reverse complement strand
GTTACATTGCGCGGCCATCTCAAGCAATTGCCTGAATTGGATATTACGGGTCTGCGGAAATGCCAGATTGAGGCCATTACAAAACTGGAAAAGTCTTTTCATAATACTCGACCCAGAGCGCTGATTCAGATGGCTACCGGCAGTGGTAAAACCTTCACCGCAGTTTCCTTTGTTTATCGTCTGATCAAGTTTGCCAGGGCCAAACGAATTCTGTTCCTGGTGGACCGCAAGACTCTGGGCCGTCAGACCCGCGGTGAGTTCGCCAATTACCGGACTCCCGATGACGGACGGCTTTTTACAGAATTATATAATGTCCAGTTATTATCCACCAATATTATCGATCCGGTGAACAAAGTTTGCATCACCACCATTCAACGGCTGTACAGTATGCTGCGGGGTGAACCGATTGACGATGACCTGGAAGAGCATTCCCTGTATGATGTGACCGATGAAACCACGGATCCCAAAGAGGTGGTCTATAATCCAAACATTCCGATTGAGATGTTTGACTTCATTATTACCGATGAATGTCACCGCTCCATTTACAATCAATGGCGACAGGTGCTGGAATATTTCGACGCCTTTATTATCGGCCTGACCGCCACGCCATCCAAACAGACGCTGGGGTTTTTCAATCAGAATCTGGTGATGGAATATACTCATGAACGCGCCGTTGCTGATCGGGTAAATGTGGGATTTGAAGTCTATCGCATTAATACCAAGATCACTCAAGATGGCAGTACCGTCGACGCCGGTTTTTACATCGATAAGCGGGACAAAGATACCCGTGAAATCCGCTGGGAACGGCTGGATGAAGATTTATCTTACACTGCCCGGGACCTGGACCGGAACGTCGTTTCCGAAAGCCAGATACGAACTGTAATTCGAGCATTTAGGGATAAATTACCAACAGAGATATTTCCGGGACGTACAGAAGTTCCCAAAACCCTGGTCTTTGCCAAGGATGATTCCCATGCGGAAGACATTGTCCGCATTATGCGGGAAGAATTCGGTAAGGGTGATGAATTCTGCAAGAAGATCACTTACCGGACCACCGGCGAAACCACTGAAAACCTGATTGCCAGTTTCCGGAATTCCTATGATCCCCGCATTGCGGTGACAGTGGATATGATTTCTACCGGGACGGACATTAAACCGCTGGAATGTCTGCTGTTCATGCGGGATGTGCGTTCGCGGCTCTATTTTGAACAGATGATCGGACGCGGTACCCGGACTATTGACTCCAATGATCTGCGGGCCGTCACTCCGGGCGTCAAAGATAAAACCCATTTTATTGTGGTGGATGCCATTGGTGTGACGGAATCGGTGAAGATCGATTCCCGGCCCATGGAACGCAAACCGACGGTCCCCTTTGATAAACTGATTCTGAGTGTCGCCATGGGCAGTCATGACAAGGAAACCCTCACCAGTTTGGCCGGACGGTTATCGAGACTTGGTGTCCAACTGGATAAGCGGCAACAGGAAAAAGTCACCCAATTGGCCGGTGGCAAAGATTTGCCTCAGATCGTGAATCAATTGCTGGATACGGTGGATCCGGATATCATAAAAGAGACGACTAAAAAGTCCTTTAATACTGCCCTGCCGACCGCAGAACAGTTACAATCAACCTACCAACAGATGAGCATGGACGCCTGCCGGGTGTTTGACAATCCGGATTTACGGGACACGCTGATCATGCTGAAAAAGAAACACGAGCAGGTCATTGACATTATCAGCCAGGACACTGTATTGGATGCCGGGTTTGATAGTGATTCCAAAGAAAAAGCCAAAGCGGTTACCGAGCAATTCCGGGAGTTTCTGCAAACGAATAAAGATGAAATCACCGCCCTGCAAATCATCTATAATCAGCCCTACGGCAAGCGGCATCTGACGTATGAAATGATCCGGGATTTGGCTGAATCCATGCAGAATCCACCCTATAATCTGAATACCGATCTGGTCTGGCAGGCCTTTGAGCAACTGGACAAAGACCGTGTCCACAAACGCAGTCCCCATAAACTGCTGACCGATGTGATTGCCCTGGTGCGCTACGGACTGGGGAAGACCGACCGCCTGAATCCCTTCACTGAAATCATCGAACAGCGCTTTGCCGGCTGGATGGAGAACCAGGCCAAAGCCGGCAATGTCTTCACACTGGAACAGCGGGAATGGCTGACAATGATCAAAGAGCATGTCGCCGCCAGCGCCGAGATCACCACCGATGATTTTGACGAAGTGCCTTTTAATAATAAAGGCGGCTTATCCAAGGTATATAATCTGTTTGGTGAGCGACTGAATCCGATACTGAATGAACTGAATGAGGTGCTGACAGCGTGAGTAGATTACCTGATGGGTGGGTTGAAACAACTATTGGTGAAATAGCGACAAATATAATTACAGGAAACACTCCTTCAAAGCAGGAACAAGCAAATTACGGTAATTATATTCCTTTTGTTAAACCGCCAGAGCTTAATAATAATACAATCGTAACAGCAAACGACAATCTTTCAGAAAAGGGGGCGAAGAGCGCACGAATTCTTCCTGTTAATTCAACTTTAGTATCATGTATCGGTAACCTTGGAAAAGTTGGAATTAATAAAGTACCGATAGCTTTTAATCAACAGATCAATGCTATTGTTTTTCCAGAAGAAGTTGACCCGCATTTTGGATTTTACTATTGTCAATCTGGATCTTTCAGGAAAAGATTAGAATATCTTGCATCTGCAACAACAATTCCTATTGTGAATAAATCTAAGTTTTCAACTGTGACATTTTGCTTCCCTTCTACCCCGGAACAACAGCGCATTATTGCCAAAATTGAAGAACTCTTCACCAAACTCGACGCCGGGATCGCCGCCCTGCAGAAAGCCAAAGCTCTGCTGAAGCAATATCGCCAATCGGTGCTCAAAGCCGCTGTGGAAGGTAAGTTGACGGAAAAATGGAGAACGGAAAACGCAGGCCGGATTGAGCCAGCCTCTGTCCTGCTGGAGCGGATTCAGGCAGAGCGTAAGCAGCGCCTGGGCAGCAAGTACAAACCGCCGAAACCGGTGGACTCATCCAATCTGCCGGAATTGCCGGATGGGTGGGTGTGGGCTACAATAGATCACATTTCGAATAAGATTACCGATGGTGAGCACCTTAGACCTAAAATGGTACAAGAAGGAATAGCCTTTATATCTGCAAAAGATGTTAGAAATCATGGCGTAGTGTTTGATGAGACATTATTTGTTTCTGAAGAAGATGCAATCAAGTTTCGACAAAGATGCAATCCAGAGAAAAACGATGTCCTTATTGTAAGTCGTGGAGCGACAGTTGGTAGATCGTGCATTGTTAATACTGATAGGATTTTTTGTCTCCTCGGAAGTGTAATTTTAATTAAACCACACCCAGATACTTCACCAAACTATTTATCAATTGCAGTAAAATCGCCATCTATTCAAAAAGAATTGATTGAACTGTCTGGATCTACTGCTCAACAGGCAATCTATATTAGGGACATTCGAAATCAACTTGTTCCGATCCCTTTATGTGCAGAGCAGGAAGTTATTGCCCAGGAGGTCGCGAGATTAACTTCGATCATTGATGAATCTGAACAAATTATCGATGCTGAACTCAAGCGTTCCCAATCCCTGCGCCAATCCATCCTGAAGCGGGCATTTGAGGGAAAGTTGGTGCCCCAGGATCCGAATGATGAGCCGGCAAGTGTGTTGCTGGAGAGGATAAAATCTGTTAATCAAAATAAACAATAAGTGAGTTTTCTTATGCGATGGATTACTACGACTTATTTAAGACAGTGGGCTGATCAAAGAGACAGTCAAGGTACAGTACCATTATTAGTTAGAAGATTAATTAGAGCAACAATAGGTACAATTGATAAGATTCAATTTCCTGCAGGAGATGCAGTTTACACTCGGGGTTGGGATGGTGAACTGCAATGTAAATCAGCAACTGAATTTATTCCACTTGGAGACTCTTATTGGGAGTTTAGTTCTGAACAAAAGATAGGCACAAAAGTTGAAGAAGATTATTCAAAACGATCAGATAAAACACCAAAAAATATAAGAAAATCTAGCACTTATGTATTTGTTACACCGCGAAAATGGGATGGTAAAAAAGATTGGATAAAGAAAAAGCAGGAAGAAGATAAGTGGGCAGATGTTAGATTATATGATGCAGTTGACCTGGAAGATTGGATAGAGCAAGCACCAGCTGTTGGATCTTGGTTATCAAAAGAAATCGGAAGATCATCTGATTATGGTGTTCTATCTGCAATTGATTATTGGAATGAATGGGAAAACAATACACGACCACCTCTTATTCCTGAAGTTGTAATTGCAGGAAGACAGGAGCAAAATGATAAAATAATAGAATGGTTTAAAGGACCGGCCTCAAAGTTGGATTTGAAAGCATTTTCAATTGAAGAATCAATTGCTTTTTTACTAGCCGTAACTGATACATCAGACAATTCATTAAAAGATGATTTCTTTTCACGCTGCATTATTGTTAAGACCGTTGAAGCATTTAGAGAATTAATCTATAATAGATCGCATTTAATTTTAATAAAAGACTTCGATGACGAAGCACCTATTGGTACAGCAACTCAAAGGGGGCATTATGTATATGTTCCAGTTTCACCTGAAAACACATCAAATCCCGAAGCGTTATCTTTGCCTAGGTTAGGATTGAATGAATTTATTAATGCATTGATGAAAATGGGATTGTCTGAGGATGTTGCTAATTCATTATCAAAAGAAACTGGGAGAAGTTTAACCGTATTAAGAAGAAAGATTGGAATTGATAAAATTCAACCAGTTTGGGTAATAAGCAGGGCCATTGATGTTTTAATTCCGATATTAATGTTCGGAAGATGGAGCGAAAAATCTGATAGAGATAAAGATGTATTGAGCAAGATTTACGGAGACTCATATGATAATTATATTAGTCAATTAAACAGATGGTTATATGCAACCGATAGTCCAATAATGAAAATTGGTAATTCTTGGAGATTGATTTCTCCCTATGATGCATTTTATCTATTATCTCCATATATAACAAAACAGAAATTAGATAAGTTTAGAGAAATTGTTATAGAGGTTTTATCTACCTATAATCCGGTATTAGATATTGAACCAGATAAACGGTATATGGCCTCGATTTTGGGGAAGAAACCAGAGTTTTCAGGATGGATAAGAGAAGGCGTAGCACAATTTCTAATCCTTACTGCATTGTACGGTAAAGATACAATAACAAATTCAATATCAAACTCACAAGGTTGGGTCGATAATGTTATTGGTGAAATTCTGGAAAAAGCGGACGGAAAGCGATGGAACTCATTATCAGAAGTGCTGCCACTTATTGCAGAAGCATCGCCAAAAGTATTTGTTGATGCTGTTGCTAAATCATTGTCGGCAGAGAATAAACCTGTAATGGATATGTTTATTAATACGGATAATCCATTATTCTTTAGTTCACCACACACCAATATATTATGGGCGCTTGAAGGAATTGCGTGGAATCCAGAAATGTTAGGTCAAGTAACATTAATTTTAGGTCAAATGGCTGATCTAGATCCAGATACTGACAGTAATCAAGTAAATAGGCCTTTGAATAGTTTAATTGATATATATCGACACTGGTATCTTCAAACATTTGCGAATGTTAAACAGAGGATGGCATGTATTGATTTGTTATTAAAGCATAATGATCAAATTGGGTGGGAATTGCTGATTAAGCTTTTACCCACAAATCAGGGCACGGCTATGAATACTCATAGACCACGATGGAGAAAAGATAAAGATGATTTTAATAGAAGACCATCAATGCAAGAGGAAATTGAGTTTGTTACTTTTATTGTTGATCGTATATTAATAAATATCAATTCCAATGGAGCAAAATGGTCACAAGTAATCAGTAATTTTAATAATCTTCCAATGGGTGAAAAGGTTAAAATAGTAAATATTTTGGAACAGGATATCAATAATGTTACAGAAGACACTCAAATATTAAGAAATGAAATAAGATCATTATTATCAAGACATAAATCATTTAAAGACCATGGATGGGCTCTACCTGGTCAGATGTTAAGTAAATTTGATTTATTCTATAATAAATTAGAGCCAAAGGATTTAATAAACAGGTATTCTTGGTTGTTTGATTCGGATTATCCTGATATTCCTGAAGGATTAGATTTTGAGGAACCAAATAAGAAAACGGATAAAATTGAAGAATATCGCATTAATGCATTAAAAACAATATTTGACAAAAGCGATTATAAAGATATAATCAAATTAGTCGAAAATGTTAAATTCCCATGGATAGTAGGAATTATTACTGGTACAACTATCGTTAACGACTCTGAGTTAGAAAAAGAAATACATTTATGCCTAAATTCTGATTCTCAAGATAAAATCAATTACTTTGCACGAGGATATGTTAACCAGAAATATTCAATAGATGGGATTAATTATGTTAGAGAAACATCTTCAATATCTATTATAAACAAGTGGCCTAATAACATGGTGTTAAGTTTCTTTTTTGCTTTACCAGAGAAGATTGAAATTTGGAAAGAATTAGAAAAGCACAATAATGACGTTATGAAAGTGTACTGGGAACGATGCTTGGCAAGGTTTTATTTTAGTGATAAAGAGAGTATAGAATATGGTGTAAGCAAACTAAAAGAAGCCAATCGACCTTATGCCGCGTTAGAAATCTTATCTCATACAAAAAATGAAATTGATCTTAACACACTGTATTCTACAGCTGAGAGAATCATAACTTCAGAGTGTATTGAAATAGATAAAAACCGTATACATGAATATGATATTTCAAAGGTCTTAGAGAAATTAGACCGTGGGAGTTTTGAAAAAGCAAAGATTGCATTATTAGAATGGCATTTTTTACCAATATTATCAAGTCATTATTCAAAGAGGCCTCCAAAATACTTGCATGAAGAAATGGCAGATAGTCCTGAATTCTTCTCAGAAATAGTTAGATGGACATTTAAGCCAGAAGAAGATTTTGATGAAAAAGAGGAAACGTTAACAAAAGAACAAATAATGAATAGAGTGAGAAACGGACTTGATTTACTAAAATCATGGAGGTCTGTTCCAGGGTTACAAAAGGATGGCTCTATAGATAAAGATCATCTAATTAATTGGTTACGAGAATCACAAAGAATTTGTCTGCAAAATCATAGAGAAAAAGTCTGTGATATTTGTATCGGAGAGTTGTTATCTAGTTTGATAAAAGAAAAAGATAATAAAATTGAAATACATTCTATCCTTGGTGATTTGCTTGAGGAGGTAGTAAACGATAATATTGAACATGGAATTTTTATAGGAGTATTAAACCAAAGAAGTACTACTGTTCGTGGGGCATTTGAGGGAGGTAAACCGGAGTACAAATTGCGAGATTTATATCAGGAGTATTCAGATAGACTAAATACACAATTTCCCAGATTGGTAAAAGTGTTAAAAGATTTATCTGAGTATTACGAAATTATGGCAAAAAGAGAAGATGAAGAATCAAATCGTAGAGAAATGGAGTATTGAATATGAACAATGTAGTTATTACTTCTGTACTTATTCCTTTATTTGTTGCAGTTATAGTCTCATTAATCACTACATATTTTTCCTTAAGACAATTTCGTAAAGAGCGGGTGTGGGATCTAAAAGTTGAAACCTATGATGGAATATTCAGCGCTCTGTACGATTTAGATGAATTCTGGCGGAATACTTTACATGAATATAAAACAGGTGATGAACCGGAAGATTGGGATGAAGTCACAAAAACATATAACGACGCAAAATACCACGTTGGAGAAGTCGTTTTCAAGGGTGAATTTATTATCAACAAAGATGCTGTGAAATTGCTTCATAGGTTAACATCTCATTTAGACGAAAAAGAACCGGATTTTTTAAAGGATCTATTCACAGACGATACAAAAGAAAACTTCTATCGTAAACAGAGAGATGTATTAAAGAAAATCCTCGATGATCTCCGAACAATTGCAAAGAAAGATGTGAAGGTGTAATTATGGATATCGAAGGAAAAAAGATATGGCAGCAGGCAGCTGGGGATATGGATCGGGACTATGTTGATCTTTGTCTGAAATGGGATGTGATCCTTAATGGACCCGGACATAGGGGCTCTAGGCCGTAATGCAAATGAGTTTATAGTTGCAAAACCAGCCATTATATGTTAGGTTATGCGCGTAATAACTCATATTAATACAATGAACAAAGAATATCAGTACCTGCAACAATTCATTGATGACCGCCAAAGCCACGGCCGATATACCTTCAGCCTGGAGGAACTGCGTTCGGAATTCATGGTCAGTAACGTAGCATTGGAACGTGCAATCGGCAGATACATCCGTAAAAATCGCATTGTCTCGATCCACAAAGGTTTTTATGCTCTTGTCCCGTTGGAATATCGCTCTATGGGAATCTTGCCACCGGAACAGTTTATTGATGATCTTATGGCCTATCTGCAAAAGCCCTATTACATGGGTTTGCTCACCGCAGCGGCACTCCACGGTGCGGCCCATCAGCGTCCCCAGGAATCCTATGTAGTAACTG
>JAHJGX010000140.1 GCA_018824205.1 bacterium | reverse complement strand
ATTGCCACTATCAAATTCATAAGCACTGTTAATATTTCCAAAACGATCAATTGTTATCACAGGAGAATGACCGGTCGTATCACCATCATGACCATTGCCACTCTCATCATCGGCATTGCCATTAAAGGGGTAATATGCAACTAAGCCATCATTCAAATCGGCAAGAGCATTTCCTCCCATTAAAAATACAACAGCCAAAGCTAAAAATAATACGTTAATACTTTTCATTGTAACACCCTCCTTTGTTTGTTTTCTTTAAATTTCAATTTCCATCAATTGTATTTAATATTCGCTCTAATCTTTTTAGGTCTAACGGGTCAAGTATGAAGTACGCGAAAACATTCAAAAATGGTCTAAATCGAGTAGCTCTAAGCGTTACTTCCATACTGTGGTTAGTAATTTCTACCAATAAAATGAACACCCAAAATCTACCTGCCCACCATCAACAGAAAAGCCCCGGGTACTATTCTCTGTTATTTGAGTTGGCCGTACTTCTTCATAATAATCATTTCGATATGTCAACTCTTGACAATATTCTCCGTGGATACTTATAGTCTTTGAAACGAATACTTCTACTCCGAAAACAAATGATAGTCCATAATAATAGCTTTTTGTATTTCTATCGTTTATGTCAGATGATTCCCAGTCTCCTGTCAAATTGTTTTTCGTCTCAGACTCTCGAATCTGATTTGTGTATCGAAATATTGGACCAAGTCCATAAAACAGATAAGAATATCTTGTAGATTTGTAAATAAGATATTGGGACATAAGAGTAAAACTATAACTACTATTATCTGAATTATTTTTAAGATTTAACGAATCATTTGTAATTATCTTGCGATTACTTTCACTGATAGTATTTCCTCCAGTTAACGATATCCCATATCGTAATGCTCTTTTTTCAGATAAATGTTTTTTAATTGAAATTGTAGAACCTTGAAAAGATCCAAGTTGAAAATCCGGTTCTATTGAAAATTGGAGAGCTTTTGATTTACTCTGGATATTCAATTTTGAATTACAGTTTGTGCTATCACATTCCTCAGAATATATGAATGTAAATAGGATCGTTAAAACAAATGACAATAACAATATTCTTCTAATCATATCATACCTTTCTTTTAATTACTAACGGGCAACGCTCAGCCACGCTGAACAGCCTTCATGTTTACGCTCAAATATTTTAATAATCAAAAATTCACCTTCAGAAAACAGCTTTCAGCGTTGGCTGAAGCGAATGGTTAGGTGTTATTTTTCAAGTAGATATTCACGACCTTTTTGAGAAATACTCCAATATCTTTCATTGGAATCATCAAATGGAGCAATTCTTCGAGAAGAAACCAACCCCATTTTCTGTAATTTTCCAAGAATATATAGAACATATTCTGATTTCTTATTTTCTTTATCTATATCTATTGAAGATAAAATATTAATAGGAGAAATATTGTTCGAATTAATTTCATATAAAGATTTTAAAACCTTTTGTTCTATATCAGAAAGTTTAATTGGTGAGTCTAATCCTTTTAATTTTTTTATTTCAGTTTGGAGATGACGTTTACGTGAACTTTCAATCAGTAACCATATTAAAAGGACTAATACTGATATGTATTTTATGGGCGCTGGTATATCCACTAATACTCCATTGTAAAGAAATTTCCAGAAAGCTGTCAGAAATATTGTTAGTAATATTATTAGGATGCTTATTAATATTTCTGGAAGATAGACTTTTATATCTTGTTGAAGTTTTTCTATTTTATAATGAAACATCTGCTGCACTCCTTGGATTTACTATTTTTTGTTAATATCGAGTATCTATATATACAATTAAAATTTGAAATTAGTTACTCCAGTGTATACTAGAGTCCAATTAAGCGATTTGTTATGTGTTTATTATTTTTTCTGAAATTAGATGCCCATATTTATAATATGTTTCTTTCGTCATATCAATTTTCAATTTATTTTCAACGGGTGAAGCATCAACTATCTCTTTAATATAATCACTTTTTATTAAGAAATTACCTGTATATGGAGGGGTGCCAAGCAAAGCGGTAATTCCAACTAAAAATTTTGCAAAATATTCATTATTTAAAATATCTTTTGCCCTGAATACAAATAATTCGTAAAGTTTTGACCTTTCACATTTTGTGAATGAGGTATATGTAGAAAAAATATTTTCCATGAACAAAGAAGGATCAAATAAATGTTTTGTAGTAGATAGAAATTTATCAATTACTCCAATTGAAATTAACAATTGAATATCTGTTGATTTGTTAGATTTTTTTATCCCATCAAGCGTGTCAATTAATCCCATCGTGAGAATTTCTCTTGTTATGAGATTGTATAGTGCAAAATATTTAGGAAATAATTTAGTCAAAATGTTTCCTTTTTTAGGACGTTTTTTGTAACCGAATTTTTGCCATATTTCATTGGTAAGCAAAGGATGCATAGCTGTCCCAGAGAGAAATAAGATCAAGTCGTTTATATCTGTAATTTTATTTTCCATTTTCTATTTATCACCTAACGCTGGTGATCAGGGGCGCAAGGGCTATATTGCAAAGAACATAAGATATTGATTATATCTTCTGCGTAGCACTGAGCATAACTATTTGCAATCACTGCCCTTGCGTCCGCTGAATTACCTTGTTAGGGGCTGTTCAAAATATATATTGCTTCAACTTTAGTATAAAAACATCCATTATAAATCTATAATCAAAATGAGAAAAGAATGTATCCGCCCGGTGAAGTGCATCTTTACATC
Organism: bacterium; assembly: GCA_018824205.1. Lineage (GTDB taxonomy): Bacteria > Fidelibacterota > UBA2242 > UBA2242 > UBA2242 > B118-G9. Next base: position 110 of record JAHJGX010000140.1, on the reverse strand, counting down.
GATGGCCGGTTTCATTATTTTAGTGCTCAAAACATGAGGAGCAGAGATAATGAGAACGTCAGAATCATCAGCCGCCCGCCGGGATCAGATGTATGCAATGATTCAGCGCT
>JAHJGX010000139.1 GCA_018824205.1 bacterium | reverse complement strand
CGCCATCTGTAATTCCTCCTATTCTCGTTACATATAAATTAACATGTAACGAGGTTTAAAACAAGAAAAATTACATTTAACCCTATATTATTATTATTGTTATTCCTGTCTCATCGTTACAATATTTCGGGAATGCAGGATTCATACAGCCTCGTCATAACAGAAGGCTTTCCCTTTTTAGATAATGCCACAATACAAATCCGCCCTCCATTTTGAAGAACCCTCTGACACTCTAATAAAACGGTGGCAATATCAGGAGTGTCAAATAGTTCCAATGTGAAGCTCATAAAAACTACATCAAAGAAATTCGCTCCAAAGGGAAGTTTAGCAGCATCACCACACTTCAAATCAACTCTTTCTGATAATCCCGCCTCCTCAACCCTTGCCCCGGCACGTTCCAACATCCCTGCTGATATATCAATACCATAGACCTTACCCGATTCGCCAACCAAATGAGCTAAAGAAAGTATGCAATGTCCTGTCCCAAATCCGATCTCAAGAACTATCTCACCTTTTCCAACACGTAGCTTTTGCAAGCCGGCATCTCTATACTTCTTCTCAGAACGACCAGCCAGTATATCATACCATTTACTCAACTTATCGTAATTGGCTTTGGTTGCTTCCTTTGGCCTTGTCACTCTGCTTATTTCTGTTTCACATACGGTCATTTTCTTGCTTCTCATTATATGCCAACAACATTACACCTAACAATATCTATGTTACTTCATAGATATTTATCATAGAAGGACAGGGTAGAGAGTGTTTATGGCAACGCCTCATTTTCAGTATGCCCGCGGCTCCCGTTAAATTCGGGGGACTGCCGAAAGAGTAGGATTGGTAGTTTAAGACCGTCTGCAAGCAGGTAAATCTCTAGTTATTAAAAATATTGGTTGTTTTTAATCTAAAAGGACACAATGATTATGTGATTTTTTCTTGCTTATTATCACTTAATTATCAATCCGATACCCATACCACCAACAACAGAAAAATTAGTTTCATTATTATGACTCCCTATACCAGGTCCCAAACCAATATTCCAATACCATTTATTATAAAGAGTTCTTTGAAATCCCCATATGGGCCCGATAGAACACCATTTTGTATCACCATTTAAATATTTTCCTGTGCCTACTTGTAAACCAATATATTGGCCTGAATAATAATCAGTCCGTTTTCCAGATATTCTTCTTTTTTTAGAATTGATATAGATTCTTGATTCAATTTTAATAATAGGATTTAACCAATAAAGTGAATATGTCGGTGTAATTCTTGCACCCAAATCAAATACTATTGTCGAATTATTTTTTATTCTACGCTCAAAAACCAATCCTGGTGATAATAATTCTACCCTTAATACACTCCTCGGATTTTCTATAGTCTGACTGTTTAACTCTGCTTTAAGAGTAAAAATTAGAGAAAATAATAGTATGAAAATCAGACGCATAATATTCACTTTTCTTTTACACATAAGGACTACGCTTCACCAACAGCGAATGTGATTTTGTTGTACTTTCAATATTTCAAAAACTCTCTGAAAACTCAAAAATCACCAATCAAAAAACAGATCGCTGTTGGCTGAATACCATGGTTAGTAATTTTACCAATAAAATGAACAGCCAAAAGCTACTTCACTATTCCCAAATGAATAGCCGGTTAAAATATTCTCATTGACTTTATCTGGTCGTGTATCTTTTGATGTTCTATATTCATATACCAACTCTTGACTATATTCTCCATGTATACTGATTGATTTTGAAATAAATACTTCAGATCCGAAAACAAAGGATAATCCAATATTATATAATGATGATTTTTGCTCTCTAGAATTAGTTAGTTCCCAACTTCCAGTTAAATTTGTATGAATTTTATCATATCGATTGGAAATAGAGTATCTGATTACTGGTCCAAGTCCATAAAATATATATGAATATTTTGCTGAGTGATATAATAAGTATTGAGTAGTAATTGAAATAGTGATACTACTATTGTCCGTTATATCTTTTTCGCTTAGTGAGTCATTCGCGATTACGCGGTAATTTCCATCAATATCCGAATTTGATCCATTTAATGTTATTCCATAACGAAGTGCTTTATTCTTGGATAAATGGCGTTTTAAAGATATTGTTGAACCTTGAAATTGGCCAATTTGAAAATTTGAATATATTTGAAATTGAAGAGCTTTTGAATGATCCTGAATTTTTAGATTTGAATTGCACAATGTACTATCGATTTCTTCTGCATATGTAATTGTAAATAGTACCAATAAAACTAATAATGTTAATGAAATTCTTCTGAACATATTATACCTCTTCTTTTAATTACTAGGGTAAAGCATGAAGTACGCGAGTCGGAGCGCAAACAAGCCACAGCCAAAATGCTGGTCTGGAAAGCCTCAAATCTGGCACTTATCAAACAGCTAATCGCGTTACTTCCATGCGATTGTTCGTATCCGCCCGGTGAAGTGCATCTTTACATCGATGGCCGGTTTCATTATTTTAGTGCTCAAAACATGAGGAGCAGAGATAATGAGAACGTCAGAATCATCAGCCGCCCGCCGGGATCAGATGTATGCAATGATTCAGCGCT
>JAHJGX010000018.1 GCA_018824205.1 bacterium | reverse complement strand
GGCAGCTCCCCCGGGAGTTCTCCGATAAATCGGAGTCCCCTGTGACCTGCGGAAAAGCCAGCGGTTAACGTTTCTAATCATAGATCATAAAAAATATCGTCTCCAAAGGTTAACCACTCCTGTCTGACGACCAGGCAGGCATTTTAATGAGTGGTACTGTGTCACAAACCCAAAGCACCGACTTTAGTCGGTATGTGACAGAAAGGGATTTCCACTCCACCGGATAAATCCGGCGGTTAATGTTTTTGAGTTTTTATTCACGACATATCATTCCAAATGTTGTCCACTCCAGTCCCCTTGGGGGGCAATTTATTGGATGGTATATGGCAAATAGGGTATTGCATTGCTATGGCGTTTATCCTTGTATAATTAAATATCCAAAGAAAAATAAGCTTTGGAAGGGTGAATTTTAGAAATTCATCCGCCTCAATTAATATTTATATACGACTATAAAACAGAAGTGAGGGCTTTCCCGATTTCTGCCGGGTTTAGTGTTACGGTGATTCCGGCATTCCGTAATACTTCGATTTTTTCCTGGGCGGTTCCTTTGCCGCCGGCAATGATCGCCCCGGCGTGCCCCATCCGGCGACCCGGAGGCGCTGTGACTCCTGCGATAAATGCAACTACCGGTTTTGAAAAATGGGCCTGAATGTACTCAGCCGCTTCCTCCTCGGCAGTTCCACCGATTTCACCGATCATTATCACGGCTTCGGTTTCAGCGTCTTTTTCAAACAGCGGCAATAAATCCAGAAATGTACAGCCAATGATCGGATCACCACCAATCCCGATACAGGTCGATTGACCCAGACCCAGTTGAGTAACCTGGTGGACCGCTTCGTAGGTCAGGGTTCCGCTTCTGGAAATAATGCCGATTGAGCCTCTCTGATGAATAAATCCGGGCATAATGCCGATTTTAGATTTTCCCGGCGAGATAATCCCCGGACAATTAGGCCCGATCAGGCGGGTCTTAGATTGCTTTAAAATATAATTGACCTTAACCATATCTTCGGTCGGAATGCCCTCGGAGATACAGACGACAAGATCCAGCTCCGCATCCACGGATTCCAGGATTGCATCTGCGGCAAAACGGGGCGGTACAAATACAACACTTGCGTTAGCTCCTGTCTTAATGACTGCTTCCTTCACAGAGTTGAATATCGGCAAACCGTGTTCGGATTTTTGACCTCCTTTTCCCGGAGTAACTCCACCAACAACCTTAGTTCCGTATTCAAGCATCTGGGCCGTATGAAACGCCCCCTCTTTCCCGGTGATTCCCTGGACAATGACCCGTGTATTTTCATCAATAAGAATGCTCATCTGTACTCTCCATTATTTGCCGCAGACACTACTATCTGCGCGGCTTTTTCCAGTGAATCGGCAATCATAAAATCCAGCGGCGATTCCGCCAGAATTTTCCGGGCTTCGACGGCATTGGTGCCCTCCAGCCTGACCACTACCGGAATCTTAATATGCAACGAATTTAACGCATCAACAATTCCCTGCGCCACCCGGTCACAGCGCACAATCCCGCCGAAAATATTGATCAAAACGGCTTTGACATTGGCATCGGACAGGATGATTTTAAACCCGTTTGCCACAGTTTCCGATGAGGCGATTCCGCCCACATCCAGAAAATTCGCCGGTTCGCCACCATGTAGTTTAATGATATCCATCGTCGCCATCGCCAGGCCGGCGCCGTTGACCATACAGCCGACATTACCATTCAGGCGGATGTAGTTCAGCTTATATTTAGAGGCTTCCAGTTCCGACGGTTCCTCTTCACTGGTATCCCTCAAATCAATATATTTTTTATGCCTGAATAGTGCATTGTCATCAAAATTCAGTTTAGCGTCCAGGGCAATAATATCTCCCTTTTTCGTAATTACCAGCGGGTTGATCTCCACCATTGACGCATCGGTCCGGCGAAAAACATTGTAAAGTGATTGCAGGAATATTATTCCTTTTTTCGCCAAATCGCCCTCCAATTTTAGCGCCGTAACCAGCCGATTGTACTGGTAAGCCTGGAGGCCGAATCCGGGCAGAGCGAATTCCTTGAATATTTTTTCGGGAGTTTTCCCGGCAACCTCTTCAATCTCCATCCCACCTTCCGTAGACGCCATCATCACCGGGCAAGCGGTCTTTCTATCGATCACAATGCCCACATACAATTCCCGGTCAATATCCACAGCTTCCTCAATCAATAGCCGATTGACAATTTTCCCTTTTGTACCGGTCTGTTTTGTGACTAATGGATGGCCGAAGATTTTATCGATGATTTGTTCAGCGTCTTCGGTGGATTGTGCCACTTTGACGCCACCGCCTTTGCCCCGGCCGCCGGCGTGAATTTGGGCTTTTATGACGCAGGGATAACCCATCAAATTTGCTGCATTCAGGGCCTCGTCTTTTGAAAAAACCGGTATCCCCCTGGGAACATTTACATTGAAAACATTCAGGATATCCTTCGCCTGGTACTCATGGATTTTCATTTATTCCCTCCAGTAGTTTAAAATCGTCTTAACAATATAAGTGTATTGTGAAAATAAATCCTCAAATTTTTTACATTCAGAATCTTTCGCCATCTGCCTATACAAATCTACCACCCCTTTTTCCTCTCCCCGCCCTCCGGGAGCAGGCGGGGAGGGGACTGAGGGGAGCTTAATATTTTTGCATAATTAAAACATTGTTTTATATGACAATACTTTTAAGAATCACTATTAATGTTCGTTGCCAGGTATTTTTCGGTTCCGAAAATCGCTTTAATACTTCCGTAATAAACGGTATGATAATCTTTGTTGGGATATTTATCTTCAATCGTCGGATCGAAAAATTCCTCCGGTTTAAATGTACTACTGAACATTTTCTTGCATTCAATGACCAACTCTGCCTCTGCATATCCGGGCGCTGCCACAATAGACGATTTAATGGGCGTCAGTGACGTTTCAGCCAGTTTATCGCCATCACGACCGGATTTGGTACCTAGTAGATTCAGATCTTTTTGATATTCGCGGCCAAACGCAGAAACCGTAAAATCCGAATATTTTTCCATAAACTGATGGGTGTAACGCGTCGGCCGAACGACAACTTGCACAAAAGGCATTGACCACATCGTCCCGATACTGCCCCAGCCAACTGTCATGCAGTTAAATTCATTTTTGCTAAAATCACCACTGCTCAATAACAGCGATTGATGATACCAGAGATGATGTATCCTTGTCTGAAAATCTTTCGGTGAAATTGAAATTCGCTTCATAATTCTCTCCAATTTACCGATAACTTATTCCCAATCGATGATTTTCACAATTTTTCCGTTGGATTGAAATTGAATGGCATGTTCTACATCTGTTCGGTAAATCGTCGATCCAAGATTCCGGTATCGTTGCAGTGTTGATTGGGCTGGATGCTTAAATTTGTTGTTCAGTCCCACCGAGACGATGGCATACTCCGGGTCGACAAGATTCACATAGTGTGCCGTTGACGACGTGTTACTGCCGTGATGCGGCACTTTTATGATGGTTGATTTTAAGAAATCGTCCCAGTAGCATAAATAATCTTCGGAGTCCTCTTCAGCATCACCGGTAAACAGAATACTGATATCGCCAAAAACCAGTTTACAGACCAATGAGCCGTCGTTGTAATTCCGTTGATGCTTTTCCAGAAAGCGTTCCGACGGATGCAGAAAGTACAATTTCAGATTATCAGAAATAGTGACCATATCACCGGAGTTTGGGGTCAATACCGGAATATTCAGGGAATCGGCCAGAGCATGAATTTCCTGGTAAATTCTTGATCCGGCTGCAATATCACTCTCCCAAATCTGATCGACTTTAAAATTTCGAATAATCGTCGGTGCTCCGCCAATATGATCGCTATGGGGATGGGTGAGAATCAATAAATCGATCTGTCTGATTCCTTCCCGTTTTAAAAAGGGCGCCACAACCAGCTCGCCATAATCCCGGTGGAACGTCCGGTCGCCGGCGTCAATCAAAATCGTCCGTTTGTCCGGTAGTTTTATCAGCGCCGCATCTCCCTGGGCGACATCCAGAAACGTGACTGTCATTTGGGGTTTCTCAAATACGGTCTTCCATATGAAAATATTTCCTGCTATCAACAGTCCAAAAACCAAGCCTTTTCTGATTTTCATTTTATCCGTATTGAGTAGCAGAAAAATGAAAATATACAATAAAATCAAAGTCCCCATCGAAATTTGCGCTATCGTGATATAGGCGCCCGGAATGCCCGAAAAAAGGGTGACAATTTTCTGCAGAATTATAAGCAGAACCGTTTCAATCTCACCATACGCAATATTAAACCAGTTCCAGATAGATCCTAAAATCACTTGTGCAAATCCCAACGCGCCAATGACACCGATCAGGGGAATAATAACAATGTTCGACAGCATCGAAATAATCGGAATCCGGTTAAAATAAAATATAGTTATCGGTACAGTTCCGATCAACGCCGCCAAAGATACCAGGAACATCTGAAATACATATTTGACCGCATTGTTGTGTAATTCCGACGGTTTGATTTTTTCAGGAAGCAGGGTTTCAATGCGTTGATAAATATAGACGATTGAAAAAACGGCGGTAAATGACAGTTGAAAACCCATATCGAAGAGTTGCAGAGGATCAATCAGCGTCTGAATCAGCGCCGCCGCTGCCAGAGAATTGAAAACATTTACCTGCTTTTCCCAGCCTTTGGAAATGAGCACCATCGACGCCATAATAACCGCCCGCATCACCGATGGCTTCACATCCACGACCAGTATATACATCACTAAAACAAGAATCGTTATGATCACTCTGGGCTTTAACGGCAGCCTCAGAAAACCGGTTATCACCCAAAATGCCAAAGTCACATACCCGACATGCAGGCCCGATACTGCGAGGACATGAATCGCCCCGGAATCCACAAACGCCTGTTCGGTTTCATCGCTGATTTCTCCCCGGACACCTACCAGCAGCGCCTGGAGAATCGCAGCGGGTTCACCTTCCATCGACCGGTTGATCAAGTCCTGAATCCCATATTTTAACCGGTTCGCGAAACGACGTAATAACACATGCTGTCTGGGTTCAATTACCTGGATTTGGTTTTCTTCCAGATAAACCAGAGCATATATGTGGTGATTCGCGAGGTAATTCCGGTAATCAAATTCCCCGGGATTCCGCCTGGACGAAGGTTCGCGGAGAATCGCACTAAAGACCAGACTATCCCCAAAAAAATAGCGGCGTGAACTGTTTTTAATTCTGAGAAGAACTTTACCACTGCATTGGATACTGCTTGGTTCGTTGATTATCAGGTCTCCGGCAATAATCTTCTGTCTGCCATCGGAATATGCTTCCGAGGACTCGACCACCGCAATAATATTTTTTTCGGTTTCGTCGATAAAATGGCTGATGTGATTATTCTCTTTCTGAATTCTCAAACTGTGATTCAGTCCACCCAGACTGATCATTAACGTCAGTATAAGCAGTATTGAATAATCGTTTTTAATCCGAATGAATCCGGCCGTTAATAGCACGGAACTGGTCAATAACCAGTATCTTACATCAATGTCAGCATACCTGTTCACGATTATCCCGGCGAAGTACCAGATAATCAGAAACGCTAACGGTGACCGTTTTATAATTGTATGTAACATCAGTTTAAGATAATTTAAATTATCTTGAAATCTATCGTCAGATGACAGATATTTTGCTGATAAAATTCAGGTAAAACCAGGTATAGGCTGTTGTAATGCCCATAATCCCGATCACAAAGGGGTAAAAATTATGCCTGTTAACAAAATGCAGATAAAAAAAGACCGCAGTTGTAAAAATAGTGGCGAGGTTGGAAGCAATTAAAATAACAAGACCGGCGAAAAAGACAGTGGTCTTCGGGCCAACAATAAGGTCATAAAAAATTGTTGAAAAAAGCAGACTTCCAACTAAAATCACATAATACCAGAAGAAGAAAGATATATTCGTCCCCTTTCGCAATAGGCTGATCAGAACACTGGCAAAAAACAGGTAAAGCGCGGTAATCGTACTGACAGCAAACCAGCTGAGCAGCAGGTCATTAAATGTGTCGGCAGAAATCCAAAACCGGAACTGTTGGAGAATATTCGGCTCAATTACAACCATAAAGAGACCGAATCCGGCAATTGCGATTGTCAGCAGATAACCGTATAGTTGTGTTCCAAAACGAATTTCTTCATCGGGGATTTGCGCATTCATAAACACCTGCTTATTTAATAGCCTTTATAGGCAATTTTTCGCCTGGCTTCCTGAAGCCACATATCACTTTTTTCAATGTCGCCCGCATTTCGGGCCAGAGCAATTCGAACAGCTGCTTCAAATGAAATTTTCAGATTATTCGGATCGCTGTAAAAAATATCCACTAAATCTATTACCAAATTAATTCGATTGTTATCGTCGGGAATGTAGTTATTAATGCGTTCCCGCGTACGTTGGATATAAAATGGTTCGGTAAAAGCAAATTCATTCTTTTCCTGTATTCTTACGTTAATATCAAGAATATTTTCCGCTTTTTCAAGTCCATTCAGGAACCCGGTGACATAATACATTTTATTATCTGTTTTCATCCGGCTCCAGATCACACCGGTAATAGTACTCTCCTGCTGGGCAAACAGCTTATTTATGCCGGAAAAGAGAATCAAAGAAATGATAATATACGGTGTGTATCTTTTCATTTTTTATACCGGTTAATGATCGGAAAACGACGTCCGATACCAAAGGCTTTTCCCGTCACTTTCAAACCCGGCGCTGCCTGCCGGCGTTTATATTCCGTCAGACGGATTTTATTCAGGATATCAATTATCAATTCTTCTTCATAACCCATCTTGAGAAGTTCGTCGTAGGACTTTTGATCATTGATGATCGCATCGACCAGCGGACTGACAATCTCATAATCAAAAGGATCAACCTGTTTATCTTTCAATTCGGCACTGGGCGGGCGCTGAAAAATTCGCTCAGGAATAATTTTCCCGCCCTGTTTCTCGTTCACAAACCGCGCAACTGCATAAACGTCGAGTTTACTCAAATCCGAAATAACCGCCAGCGCACCGGCCATATCGCCGTACATCGTACAATATCCCAATGCCAATTCCGTCTTGTTGCCGGTCGATAATACATAATACCCAAATTTATTCGCAATAGCCATGAGAATATTGCCGCGGACTCTGGACTGAATGTTCTCTTCGGCAATGTCAGCCGGCAAACCATGAAAAATCTCAGTTAATTCTTTTTCATAAGCATCGGCAACTGCTTTGATGGGAACCGATAGAAATTTAACGCCGAGGTTATCTGCTAATTTCTTTGCATCCTCGTTGCTCATATCCGCAGTATAAGCGCCGGGCATCGCCACGCAGGTGACATTTTCCGGTCCAAGAGCCGCCGCCGCGATGCAGGCGACCAGCGCCGAATCGATGCCACCGCTCAGTCCCAAAACCGCTTCCGTACAACCGGTCTTCCGAAAATAATCCCGGACTCCCATGACCAAACCATTGAAAATGCGCTCTTCCCGGCGAATTTCGGGGACTTCAACCGGCGCTCCTAACCCCGTTTCCAAATCAATATCTATTGCGGTCAAGGATTCAACAAATTCTTTACCCCAGCCGATAAGCTGACCCGCTGCATCCAGCATCATGGAGTTACCATCAAAAACAAATTCATCCTGGCCGCCGATTTGATTGACCAGCATAAAGGGCTTTTTAATTTTTCCCACTTTACTGAAAATTAATTCCCGGCGCAGATCCCGTTTATTGTATTCAAAGGGCGACGCCGACAGATTCACAATCAGTTCGGCGCCCTGACCAGCCAATTGCTCAGTGATTTTTACTTCAGAATTGGCATCCCAGAGATCTTCACAAATTTCCACTCCAAGCAGAAATGTCTTTCCGTTGATTTCAAGGGGAACCGGCATATTGGATTCGGCCGGTGTAAAATAACGTTTCTCATCAAAAACATCGTAATTAGGCAACAGTGTTTTATAGCGCTTATCAATAATTTTTCCACTTTGGATCAGTGCAGCCCCATTGTAAACCTTTCCATCAATCCGGTCAACAAAACCGACAATCGTAATCATCTTTTCGGGAACATACCGCAGTATTTTGTTCAAGCCCTTAAGATTGTCGGCAATGAAATGTTTGCTGAACAGTAAATCCTGGGGCAGATAGCCGGTAATTGTCATCTCCGGAAACACCAGCAGCTCAATATTTTCGTCAATGGCCCGGTGAATCGTTTCGATGATTTTGGCAACATTTCCGTCGATATCACCGATGATCGGATTCAGCTGGGCCATACCTATTTTCAGAATCTTACTCAAAATCGCACCTCAAAGGATTTGTACCCATAAAAGTCGGGAGATGTATTCACCGTTACTCCTGATACCCCGGAAAATGACGGGCCGATTTTTAGTTCTTTGATAAAGTCGCGGATAATGCCTTTATCGCCCTCCACTTCACAGAGCACATTGCCATTGGGCAGGTTTTTTATGTAGCCGGGCAGATTGTACTGACGGGCTTTTCGCTGGGCAAAATACCGGTACCCGACTCCCTGGACCATACCGCTAATTACTATTTCCGCATGAATCTGCATTCTAATTCAATCCATATTAAAATATAGTAAGATATATGTTTTATCTCTAATCACTAAAAGTACTCTTTTGTTCTAAAAGTGTCCGCTCTCGTTTAAGTTCTCCAATCAACTCTTCTTCAGTTGGTAAATAAAGCTGATACTTGGACGAAAAAATTTGTTTACTATCCTGCAAAACGGAATATCTGACTATGGCATCATTTTTTTCGGAACAAAGGATTATACCAATAGTAGGGTTATCCTCCTTGACTTTATACCTGTCTTCATAAAGTCGGACGTACATATCCATTTGTCCGATATCCTGATGTGTCAATTTACCGATTTTCAAGTCAATTAAAACAAAACATTTTAACAGGTAATTGTAAAAAACCAAATCTATATGGAAATATTCATCTTCTGCAGATATCCGCCTCTGTCTGTCCACGAAGCAGAATCCTTTACCAAGTTCCAGAAGAAATTCTTGAAGCCTGTCTATTAGTGCCTGTTCCAGATCGGATTCGCGATAAGAAGTTCTGTCTTTCAAATCCAGAAATTCCAGAACATAAGGGTCTTTTAGAATATTCTCCGGTTCCAATTTGGAAATATTTTCCTCAGCTTCCTTCTTGACAATACTTTTATCTTTACTGTTCAATAGCCTTTCATAATAAAATGAGTTAATCTGACGTTCCAGTACTCTTGTGCTCCAACCACAATCAGCAGCTTCATTCATATACCATTCGCGTGCCTTAGGATTTTCTATTCTTAAAAGCAATTTAAAATGTGTCCATGATAATTCACTCCGCAGCGCGGAGTGTTTGTCGTTTGTTTTATCATTACTATTTGACAATTCGCTCTGCACTGCGGAGCGGATTGAAAAACAGTAATAGAACTGCCTTATATTTCTCAAACTCTGCTCGGAAAATCCTTTACCAAATTCTTTAGTTAAAAGGATGGATAACTCCTTGATTAATGCTTTGCCGTATTCAGCATGTTTTTTACCATGCTGCTCCTCCTCAACGATTTTCTTCCCAATACTCCAGCCTGTACCATTGCAAAATTGACCGCGTGAGTAACTTTTGTGCGTGCTTCAAGTAGAATACTACGAATATTGTCGTAGGTTTTATTGAAATTGTCTTTTATCTCAGGCATGATATCAGACATAAATTAAAACCTTTTACGGTAATCAATCACGATTTTTTTACTGATAGTGCATTTCCAAATCAATTTATCGGCACTTTCTATTAATATTATAGAACTCTCTCAAAACTTCTAATCTGATTTTGCCGTATCAAAAGCTAACCGAACTGCTTCTTCCGGGGATTCGATACTTGGTATTCCTTCAATATCCCATGACTGAATTCCGTACACCGGTACTCCGAATTGCTTACAATAGGCAATTTCCGACAGTGTTCCGTAACTCCCTCCGATGGCAATGGCAGCCGATGCGGACCTGATGATGATCGCATTCCGGGCCAAACCGATACCCGTCGCAATCGGCACCGTTACCCAATCGTTAGCATCCCGACTATCATCTCCCGGCAAAATACCGACGGTAATTCCACCGGCTTCGGCAGCACCGCGGCAGGCGGCCTCCATAATTCCCGTACGGCCACCGCAAACCAGGACCGCATTGTTTTCTGCAATATGTCGTCCGACTTCCCGGGCGATCTGATACTGGGCATCAGTACAACTCCGGCCGCCGATAACGGCAATAATTTTTTTAGACATTGTCATGGTTTCAACCGGTAAATCGTCCGGGCAAAGGGGATAACTTCGCGAATTTGCTTGGTTCCCGACATCCACTGAACCAGACGCTCGAGACCAATTCCGAAACCACTGTGGGGAACGGAACCATACTTTCTCAAATCCAGAAACCACTGATAATCATCCAGCGGCATATTCTCGTCCACCATGCGCTTGTAAAGCAGATCGTAGTCATCTTCCCTCTGGGAACCGCCAATAATTTCGCCAAAACCTTCCGGCGCAATCAGATCGGCGCCCAATACAAGATCCGGATTATCCTTGTCCCGTTTCATATAAAAAGCTTTGATCTCCTTGGGCCATTTTTCCACAAAAACCGGCACATCGGAGTTTTCAGTCAACATTACTTCATCCTTTGCGCCCAGATCATCTTTATCGCCAATTTCAGAACCTTTTGTGCGCAGAAAAATGATCGCTTCTTTATGAGTCATTCGTTTAAACGGGGCGTCCGCTTTTTTCAATTGGTCAATATCCCGTTCCAGAATTTCCAGATCGGCCAGGTGCTTCTCCAGAACCGTATTAATTACAAACCGGATGAGTTCTTCCTGGATTTTCATGTTCTCATCATGCTCGACAAACGCCGCTTCCGCGTCCATCATCCAGAATTCCGTCAAATGCTTACGGGTTTTGGATTTCTCCGCCCGAAAAACCGGTCCAAAGTCGTACACGCGACCGAGGCTCATAATTCCCGCTTCCAGATACAACTGCCCACTCTGGGACAGGTAGGCATTTCCGAGATCAAAATAGGGAACGGTAAAAAGCGTCGTTGTACCTTCACAGGCATTGGGGGTCAGCAGCGGCGAATCAAAGCGAAAAAATCCATTCTGATTCAGGTACTCGGTAATCGCATAATATACCGTATGCCGAATCCGCAGCACTGCCCACTGTTTACTGGAACGCAGCCAGAGATGGCGATTGTCCATCAGAAATTCAACTCCGTGCTCTTTTAGGGTAATCGGGTATTCCGGGGCAATCTGAACAACCTCAATGTCCCGAACGACCAGTTCATAGCCACCGGGCGAGCGTTTATCTTCGTGAATTAATCCTCTGACAATAATAGATGATTCCTGTGTCAGTTCGTCCTTTTTATTGAAAACATCCTCGCTGACCTCATTTTTCAGAACAACCCCCTGAATTATACCGGTCCCGTCCCGCATGATCAGGAACCAGATTTTTCCGCTGGATCGTTTATTATACACCCAGCCTTTCAGGGTCACTTCTTTGTCGTTATGGTCTTTTACATCTTTAATAAATACCCAGTCCATTGAATCCTCTTTCTTCCTGAATGTCACATATCAATATTAATACAAAATAAAACCATTTTACCAACCGGACAATATCTGGTTGACAATATCTTCGGTAATCTGGCCCACCGCCTCCGTCAGCGCCAGGTCCCGGGTCCGGTCCGTCGCACCGGTCGGATCGTATTCGCTATAGGCGGTAAACGTCTTCTTAAAAACTGCTTTGTCTTCGACTTTATCGTACCATTCCGCTTCGATTTTTAGAGTCAGTCGATATTCAGTCACAGCCTCGCCGGTTTCACCGCCGGTGTAGACCAGCGGCTGGTCCTGAATACTCTGAATCGAGCCGTAGAGTACGGAATGCGCGTTTCCTTCCTCCACTAATTTCAGAATATTTTCCTTAATAAATCCAATTCTGATCTGGTCGGTAACGCTCTGCTGAATATTGAATTCAGCGGTACGGTCACTGAACAGCGGAATCGCGATATTTTTGATGTGCGGCGGCAGTGTCCCTTTAAAGGAATAAAACCAGCACGCGGAACCGGTCAACAGCGCCAGAACAAGCAGCAATGAGAAAACTGTTTTGATTGTTTTGGTAATCATATGCTCTTATAATCCATATTCTATAATTTTTCGATATAAGGTGCGTTCACTGATTTTCAGGGCGGTGGCGGTCTGACGTTTCCGGTTATGAAATTTCTTTAATGTCTTTTCGATGAGTTCCCTCTCCACCTCTTCCAGTGAGACCTTGCCCAGCAGATTGGGATTGACCATATAATCCTGAGCCACCTCGTATTCCGGTTCGCTTTCATTGGTTTCTTCTTCGTGAACCGGGGCAATATAGCGTTGAAGTTCGGTTGTCCGCGGCGCCGGTTCCAGTGAGATATTGTTAAAATCGCTGATAACGGCATTTTTGATATCGGCAATATCCCGCCGCATCAGCAGGATCTGCTGTAGAATCAGCTCCCGCTCGGCCTGGTCGACACTTCTTGAAACCTTCATTGGAAGATTTGTGGATATCTGCCGTTTTTCGACGCCCAGGCGCTTCGATACCATAGCACTGTTAATGACTTCACCTTTTTCCAGAACAATCATACTTTCAATAAAATTCTTCAGTTCCCGAATATTGCCCGGCCAGCTGTGGTTCTCAAGGATATGGATTGCATTGGGTGAAAAGCCTTTAAACGGAATGTTATTCCGGTTTGCAAAATCCAGTGCAAAGCGCTCAATCAGCAGGGGAATATCTTCGCTGTGCTGCCGCAGGGCCGGAGCGATTATAGTGATTGTTTTCAGACGATAATAGAGGTCTTTGCGGAAATTCTTTTTTTCTATTTCTTCAAATAATTCCTTGTTAGTTGCTGCGATAATCCGGACATCCACTGTCTTACTCTGAGAACCGCCGACCGGTAAAAACTCGCCGGATTCCAGAACCCGCAGCAACTTGACCTGGGTTTCCAGTGGCATTTCGCCGATTTCATCGAGAAAGATTGTGCCGTTATTGGCCGTTTCAAAATAACCTTTACGGTCTTCAATTGCACCGGTAAAAGATCCTTTAACATGCCCAAACAGCTCGCTCTCCAGAATACCGGCCGGGATCGCTCCGCAGTTGACTTTCACAAAAGGATGGTGCTTACGCAAGCTGCGCTTATGCAGTGCATCTGCAATCAGTTCCTTACCGGTTCCGCTCTCACCGGCAATCAGAATTGTAATATCCGCCGAAGCGACCTGATCAATTGTCTCAATGATCTCTTTAATCTTTTCCGATTCGCCAATAATGCCGAAACTTTGTTGCATTTTATTCAAACGAGTTTCATCCATAGTCACCTCGTTCACCCTCTCCTTTATTGAACTCTAACCGTTTTGTTCAGGGCCCGGAAACCGATATCGGCCCGGTATTGTTTCCCTTCATATTCGATCACTTTAACATATTGATATACGCTCAAAACCGCATCATTCAAACTTTTTGAAACAACGGCCACTCCCATCACCCGGCCACCATTGGTCAGATAATTCTCACCGTCGAACTTAGTGCCGGCTAAAAAAAGTTGGGCTTTGCCGCTCTGAAACAGCTGCTCAATGCCAGTAATAACTTTTCCTTTTTCATAGGCTCCCGGATAGCCTTCGGAAGCCAGAATTACGCAAGTTGCGTACCGGTCGGACAGTTCAAATCCACTGATTTCCAGTTGTCCCTTTGCAATACTGAGTAGCAGATCGGCCAAATCGGATTTAATCAGCGAAACAACGACCTGGGTTTCCGGATCACCAAAGCGTACATTAAACTCTATGACCCAGGGCTCGCCGTCGTGAATCATTAATCCGCAATACAGAACACCGACAAAAGGAGTTCCGCGCTCTTTCATGCCCTTTAAAACAGGTTGAATGACCCGCTCCTCCACTTTCTGTAAAACCGTTGGCGTACCCAGAGGAGCCGGAGCATAGGCGCCCATGCCTCCCGTATTCGGCCCTTCGTCATTGTCAAAGGCCCGTTTATGGTCCTGGGCCGGAGACAACAGTACATAATTGCTCCCGTCAGTCAACGCGAATACCGACAGCTCTTCACCCTCCAGAAAGTCCTCAACGATCACCGTATCCGCTGCCGCTCCAAATTTGTCGTCTTCATAAATGTCCCGAATTGCCTGCTTCAGATCATCGTCATTCTGAACGACCAGAGCGCCTTTACCGGCGGCCAGTCCGTCAACTTTGATCACATAGGGAAACGGTTTTTCCGAAGTGATCTCTTCCAGTGCACTTTGACTTTCACAAATATCATAAGCTGCGGTCGGAACATCATACTCGGACATCAGTTTCTTGGCAAATACCTTGCTGCCTTCCAGCGCCGCAGCACTCCGGGTCGGTCCGAAAATCGGCAGATGATGACTGTGGAACCTGTCCACAATTCCATCCACTAATGGTTGCTCCGGGCCAACAATAGTCAGATCAATATTTTTCTCCTGAGCAAATTCAATCAGCCGGTCAAATTCACCTTCAGCAATGTCGACATTTTCCCCATAACAAGCGGTGCCGGCATTTCCGGGAGCACAATATATCCCTGTGACACTATCGGATTGAGACAGTTTCCAGACGAGAGTACTCTCTCTGCCGCCACTGCCAATTACTAAAATCTTCATTCTTACATCTTTCCGGTTATATCTACCCTAGACCATCTTATTTAAAATTGACTTCTTGCTTCCAGTCAGCCTGGTAATTTCATCCCGCAATTCAGCCGCTTTTTCGAACTCCAGGGCCTCGGCTGCTTTAAGCATCTCCCGGTTCAGCAGCTCTAATAATTCCGATTGGTCCATTTTGTTCCGAAATTGATCGGAAGCGGATACTTTTTCGCCGGAAAATCCGCCTGGCCTGATATCGGCGACGGTAGTCGCGGACATGACATCCTCAACTGATTTATAGATGGTTTTCGGTGTAATGCCGTGCATCTGATTGTAGTCGAACTGTATTTTACGACGCCGGTTGACCTCCTCAATCACCTTTGCCATTGATTTTGTGATATTATCGCCGTAAAAAATGACATTGCCGTTGATATTCCGCGCTGCCCGGCCGGAGACCTGCATCAGTGACCGTTCAGACCGCAAAAAACCCTCTTTGTCGGCATCCAGGATTGCCACCAATGACACTTCCGGAAGATCCAGACCTTCTCTGAGCAGATTGATCCCCACAAGCACATCAAATTCGCCCAGCCGCAGATCGCGGAGTATCTCAACCCGCTCAAGGGCTCTGATCTCGGAATGCAGATAGCGTACTTTCAAACCCAATCCGCGCAAATATTCCGATAAATCCTCGGACATCCGTTTGGTCAATGTCGTCACCAGAACCCGCTCTTTCCGCCTTGTAACGGCTGCAATCTCTTCGATTAAATCATCAATCTGATGCTTCGTCGGTTTTACCACTATTTCCGGGTCCAGCAGGCCTGTCGGCCTAATGATCTGATCGACAACAACTCCATGACATTGTTCAATTTCATAATCCGCCGGCGTCGCCGATACAAACACAATCTGCTTCACCATTTTTTCAAATTCATTAAATTTCAACGGCCGGTTATCCAGTGCGGAAGGTAATCGAAAGCCATACTCCACCAGCGTCTCTTTCCGGGAACGGTCCCCGTTATACATCGCCCGCAGTTGCGGAATCGTCGCATGGGATTCGTCGATCATTAACAGCCAGTCATCTTTAAAAAAATCCAGCAGCGTATAGGGCTGCTCACCCGGTTTGCGGCCGGAAAAATGCCGGGAATAGTTTTCGATCCCCGAACAGTAGCCCACTTCATCGATCATTTCCATGTCGAACTTCGTGCGCTGCTCCAGGCGCTGGGCCTCAAGCAGTTTTCCCGCTTCCCGCATATCGGATAGTCGTTCTACCAGTTCGGATTCGATGGTCACCAACGCCCGTTTTATGGTTTCTTCCGATGAAATAAAATGCTTTGCCGGGTAAATGACCACCGCCGGCATTTCTTCAATGATTTCGCCGGTCAGGGTATTGAAGGAGTATATCTTTTCTACCTGGTCGCCGAAAAATTCAATGCGATAGGCAAAATCCTCATAGGCCGGTTGGATCTCAATGATGTCGCCCCGTGCCCGAAACGTACCCCGTTCCAGGCTCAGATTATTCCGGGAATAAAATATATCCACCAGCCTTGAAAACAGGCTGCGGATTCCGACCCGGTCGCCTTTTTTGATCAGGACGATATACTTGCTGTACTCATCGGGCGAACCGATCCCGTAAATACAGGAGACACTGGCCACCACAATGACATCCTTGCGGCTGATCAGGGAACTCGTGGCTTTCAGGCGCAGTTTGTCGATCTCGTCATTGATCGATGAATCTTTCTCGATAAAGGTATCCGTCACCGGCAGATAGGCTTCCGGCTGGTAATAATCGTAAAAACTGATGAAAAACTCCACGGCATTTTGGGGAAAAAAGGACTTAAACTCGCCGTAGAGCTGTGCCGCAAGGGTCTTGTTATGGGAAATGATCAGCGTCGGTTTCTGGACATTTTGTATGACATGGGCCATGGTAAAGGTTTTACCGCTGCCCGTAATTCCCAGCAAGGTCTGGGCTTTATCTCCCCGACGGACGCCTTCGGTCAATTCACGGATCGCTTGAGGTTGATCTCCGGTCGGTTCGAAATTCGTATGAAGTTTAAACTCTGCCATTTCGGCAGAATTTACGTCGATAAAGGATTAGAATCAATAGGGATTAGCATCCCGGCAGTCTTTGCTGTGAAACGCGTTGGAATCTTTGCCACAGAGGCACGGAGATACAGAGGATTCAATTATTCTCTCGCAAAGAACGCAAAGATTTTTACCTCTGGCTGTGGGGCTGAGCACCGCAGCTCCTGCCCGATTGGTGTCATTTAGGCGGGGAGACACAGAGATTTTATTTACATCCTAGGGGCACTGTCCCGTTCGGTCGGGATGCCTCTACTGCCCCTTTGCAGAATCCCGTACCCCTTTTTTTCTAATAAACCTACCACAGGCTTCCTGCCTACATGCTGTATGCCATCCGCAATAAGCCCGAACCATTCGCCCCTAGCATTTTACTATCTACCCAGGAATTCAGTGTTGATAATGTTGTCATTTGTAAAAGAATATCCTCCGGGAGGTTTTTATTTACAACTTTTTGGCTTTTTAGAAGTATTACCGAATCGTATTGATCCCGATAGCTATTACCAATCTACATAATCAGGGAAAAGCTCGCGACTGAGAAGCAAAAATAGATAAGTGGATTGACTATGATCATCCAGATCCAGGCGATTGACGCTGATGATGATCGTAGCATCCTCTTCCGGCAGATAAAACATCTCCGAACTGAAACCGAAAATTGTACCGTTGTGGCCCCAGAAATGGGACAATTTCATAATACCTTCTCCATACCCAATAAATTCAGGCGAACCGGCGAAAGGAATAGCCTCCAACCGGCTCTGTTGGGTCGCTTCGGACAGGAGCATACCACTATAGAGAGCACAGGCAAAAACCTGTAAATCTGCCAGAGTAGAGATCACCGCCCCGGCGCTATTGCCGCAACTGGTATTCAGTTCGGTTTTGTCGACAAAATCCCCGGTCGAGCTATCCCGGCAATAGCCGTGGTTAGTACCATCGAGCGAGATATCTGTATATTCCGGGTAAAAGCTGTCATTCATTCCAAGAACATTGAAAATCCGTTCCTGTAGCAGATCGCGAATCGGTTTTCCGGTAACTTGCTCGGCGATGCAGCCCAGGATACTGTAATTTACATTACAATAGACCGTTTGGTTACCGGCAAGAGAAAAATTGCTGTGCTGAGCAGCGGAGAGTGCAATCAGGGAATCGACGACATATTCTTTGGTCGGTTCCGCATACCATTCAGCCAGCATTTCTTCATCAGCATAATCGACAATCCCGCTGCGCATACGTAATAGATTACGAACCGTAATGGTTTCGCCATTCGGGAAATCGGGCAGATAGTCGGAAACCGGATCGCTGGCGTTGAGCAACCCATCATCCACCAGGGTCAAAATCACTGTAGCCACCATAGACTTGGTAATACTGGCAGCACGGAAGGGATCGTTCACAGTGCGCGGGATTTCCCCGGTCAGATTCGCCAAACCATAAGCCTTGATATAATTGCCCTGATCGGGAATCCGGATATCGATACAGACACCGGGCAAATTATCGGCAGTCATTACACTATCGACAATCCAATCAATCTGCGCGGCTATATTTTCGGACAGTTGGGGAGCACTCGGACCATTTTCATCGCTGTCACAGGTAAGAAATATACTTGAAAGTACGATAGGAACCATTAATATCATCGATTTTTGAATATTCATACTTCGTTTTATCCTATTTATCGTTGTTGTTTCGCAGCTATATTGTGTTTTAATTCTGTTTTATTTTACTGAATAGCTCAGCTAAGCGGATAAATCCATGGAAAGAGCTGTCAATAAACCCAGGATTTTTCCAATATCCCGAAGATTTGGTATTCTGTGGGGGAATGGTGACCTTTTTTATTATCATTCACCGAAGAGTATATCGATATATTCATAGAGCAATTGATCGGGATGAATACCGTCGTCTTGAAGATGGCAATTGTACCAGATAATGACCGAGCAATGGTGTTCCCGGCTGTGAACCATGGAAGAGGTATAGCCGAAAATGCCACCGTTATGGCCGTAAAATGACTGGTAACGAAGGAGGCAAAGACCGTAGGCTCTCTCCGGAGTGGTAGATACAACCGGAAGATCAGTCAGGCGCTCCTCCTGGAGTTCGTCGGATAAAAATCCACCCTCTACCAGCCGTTCCACATATTTTTGCAGATCTGATACCGTTGAATAGGTGGAGCCCGCCGCCCAGGCCCAGGAGACATCTATGAACTCTGTTGACTCCTCGCCGGGTTCGTATTGTCCGAAGTAGTACCCTTTTCCGTGCGTTCCGGGCAGGGAAACTCCCGTCGTCAGGAAACCGGTCTGATTCAGGTCTAACGGTTCAAAAATGCGATCTTCGATTTCCTCCTGGAGGCTGTTACCCGTAAGTTCCTCAATAATCATGCCGAGCAGAATCGTGTTAGTATTGGAATAGTGAAAGCCTGTGCCGGGTTCAAAATAGTAGCCGAGAGAAAAACCGTAGTCAACCAGTTCTTCCGGTTGCCAGACCCGTTGCGGATCGGCCAGAATCATGGATACCCATTCGTCGTTCTCCGTGTAATTGCCGATGCCGCTGCTCATATTAGCCAGCATACGGATACTGACGCTGTCGGCTTTGAGATAACCGGGAAAGTAGACGGAAAGTTTGTCGTCCAGGCTGATTTCCCCATCGTCTACCAATTGCAGAAGCACTGTCCCGACCATGGTTTTTGTATTGCTGCCAATCCGAAAAGTATGGTTGACGTTGGCGGGAATATTGTTCTCGATATCCGATAAGCCCGTCGCATAAACCCACTTGATGCCGTGTTCATTATCATTGACCAGTGCGACAATGCCCGGTACGTGAGTATGGGCGACGATGGAATCTGCTGCCGCTTCCAGACGGTTAATGAGTTGTTCATTCTCTGTGTCAGTTGAAGTAGTATCCTTTTCGCAGCTGAGAAACAGGCCGGATATCAACCCGTAAACCAGCACGAATGTATAATTCCTGATATGCATATTTCATTTCCTGTCTTATTTAATTGTTATTAGAGTGGTATCAATAAAGTGCCATAATATGGTGATAATTAATGATTAATCCCAGAGGATTCTACGGGCATTGTAAACGATGCGAACCAGGATCGGATAACTTTTTTACTCGGGAGCGAGGCCGTGCATAAATCAGAGGGCAATTTATGAATTGCCCCGGCAGCTGTGTCATTCCGAGCCCCGGTGGATCGGGGTGAAGGAATCCCTGATGGCCAGTGCTCCGGCTCCGATCCCGACAGATCGCGTCACTCTCCCGAAGCGCCGGGATCGCTCGCGAAGACCATTACTCCAATACTCCGGTACTCCACCACCCCATTCTTTGAATATTTTTCTTCCATTTTACGAGGAAACAGCTATATTAGTATTTCAATTTGTCAGTGGGTTTGTAGATTCGATAGGATTTTTCAAATAGACTTCATTGCTTCCTTTAGATTGTCACCCTGTCCGCCCATAAAAAGCGGATGACTAAAAATCTTTATTCTCGCCTTTCCCCGGTATTACTGCGGGGAGTAATTTGTGCAATTAAGTCAAATAACAGGCAGAAAGGCCTCGCGTGAAAGTACTTAAATTCGGCGGTACTTCCGTCGGAAAACCGGAAAATCTCAATACTATCTTTCGGGTTATCACTGATTTCTATCAAAATGATAACGCGCTGACGGCGGTATTCTCAGCGTTGTCCGGCGCCACTGATGAACTCATTCATATCAGCCGTCTGGCCGCCAGCCGAGACCGCAGCTATGAAGCTCGAATCGATTCGCTGCGTGACCGGCATTTACAATTCATCGGACCGCTTTTCCCCGATGAAATAAAGCCGGAATTAGTTGATACCATCGATCTCTTATTCACCGAATTACGGGATATTGTTCACGGCATTTTTTTGCTGAAAGAATTATCCAATCGTTCGCTCGACCTGGTGATGAGTTTCGGAGAACGTCTGTCCAATACCATCATAGCCCGGTATGGTCAATCGCTGGGATTGCCCGTGAACTACGTCGATGCCCGTCAATTGATTGTCACCGATGATAATTTCGGGGCAGCCCGGATTCAAATGGATATAACAGTCGAAAAAATCCGGAATTACTATCGCTCCAGTTCCGAAATTCAGATTGTCACCGGTTTTATTGCCGCCACTGAAGAGGGCATAACCACCACTCTGGGACGGGGCGGTTCGGATTTCACAGCGTCTGTTATCGCCGCGGCTGTCGATGCCGAAGAGGTCCAGATCTGGACCGACGTCAATGGCGTCATGTCCGCCGATCCCCACAAAGTCAGGGAGGCATTTTCGCTTCGGGAACTCAGCTACGAAGAGGCCATGGAAATGAGTCACTTCGGCGCGAAGGTCCTGCATCCACCGACAATTCAGCCGGCCATGGATAAACATATTCCGGTCCGAATTATGAATACGTTTAACCCGGAATTTCCGGGCACGGTGATTAAATCAAATCCCGTCGGCAATGGCGGCTTTGTCAAAGGCATCACCTCCATCAGTAATATTTCGCTGTTGACGATTCAGGGCAGCGGCATGGTCGGCGTCACCGGCGTCTCATCCCGGCTGTTTGGTTCGCTGGCAAAAGCGGAAGTCAACGTGATTCTGATTTCCCAGGCGTCGTCGGAACACCCGATCTGTGTTGCCATTACACCGGATTCTGTCAAGAAGTCAAAATCAGCCATTGAACGGGAATTCGCCCTGGAAATCGCCGCCCACATGCTAGACCCGGTGATTGTTGAAAACGACCTGACAATCCTGGCGGTCGTTGGTGAACGGATGCGCAAAACCACCGGTCTGGCCGGTCGTCTTTTCAATACGCTTAGCGAAAAAGCCATCAACGTGGCAGCCATTGCCCAGGGTTCTTCGGAACTGAATATCTCCATCGTTATTGATAAAAAAGACGAACTCATGGCGCTGAACGCCATCCATGACGCATTCTTCGCTAAACAGTCACAAATTAATCTTTTCATAATGGGAGTCGGATTGATTGGTTCGACACTTCTCAAACAAATTAGAGATAATTATCAGACACTCCTTAGCGAACACGCACTCGATTTAAAGGTCGTCGGAATTGCCAACAGCCGGAAAATGCTGATTGATGAAGCCGGGATAAACCTCGATTCATGGAAAACAGCGCTTGATGATTCACTCAAAAAGACCGATTTGAATCAACTACTGGCAGAAATCCGCCATCTTAATCTGAACAATAATGTCCTTGTGGATTGCACCGCCAGCACCGAGCTGGTAATGTTTTATGAGCAATTCCTGACGGCCCGTACATCCATCGTTGCGGCGAATAAACTGGGCAATACCGGTCCCTATTCGCAGTATCAAAAATTCAGGCAATTGGCAAAGGAAAAAAATGTATATTTTCTGTATGAAACCAATGCCGGGGCTGCCCTGCCGATTATCAGCACCCTGCGGGACCTGATCAATTCCGGCGACCGGATCATCAAGATTGAAGCCATCCTTTCCGGTACAATCAGTTATATTTTCAATAATTTCCAGCCCGGCAAGAAATTCAGTTCGGTTGTGAAGGAAGCGCAGGAAAAAGGCTATACCGAGCCCGACTCAAGAGATGATCTCAGCGGTCAGGATTTTGCCCGGAAACTGCTGATTCTTGCACGGGAAATTGGAATTCCGATGGAGCTGGCCGATATTCACATTGATCCGATCTTGCCGGAAAATTGTCAAAAAGCCGAATCCGTGGACGCTTTTTGCCATGAACTTGAAAAATCAGATCCGCATTTCGATGCGCTGATTAATAATGCCACTGCAAAGGGAAAAGTATTACGGTATATTGCGAATTTTGAAAACAATACTGCGGCCATCGGGCTTGAAGAAATTGACGCTGCTCATCCGTTCCATTCCCTGAAAGGCAGCGACAATATCATTGCGTTTACCACCAGCCGCTACGCCGAAAATCCGCTGGTGATCAAAGGCGCGCCGGGGCCGGAGCTGAAGTCACCGCAGCCGGTGTCCTGGCGGACATATTTAAAATTGCTAATTCTGTGATAAAGAAACGGAGTTTCTGATGAAAATACCTGTTGGCATATTAGGCGCCACCGGAAGCGTCGGCCAAAAATTCATTCAACTGTTGGAAAACCATCCCTGGTTTGAAATTACCGCACTCGGTGCCTCGGAGCGATCTGCCGGGAAAAAGTATTCGGAAGCGGCTAACTGGTTCATGACCGGGCCGATTCCGGAAACCATCTCATCCATGATCATTAATGGATGCAAACCTGATCTCAACTGTAAAATTGTATTTTCCGGGCTGGATTCCAGCGTTGCCGGAGAAATTGAATCCAAATTTGCAAAAGCAGGTTATATTGTGGTTTCAAACTCCCGGAATCACCGCTTCGATCCCGATGTTCCGTTGCTGATTCCCGAGGTCAATCCCGATCATCTGGAACTGATCAGGCAGCAAAAATTCGGAAAAGGCTGTATCATCACAAATCCCAATTGCTCGACGATTGGCCTTGTACTAGCGTTGAAACCGCTGGCGGATCAATTTGGAATAAAAACCGTGAGTGTCACAACGATGCAGGCGCTGTCCGGCGCCGGTTATCCCGGCGTGGCATCCCTGGATATTATCGACAATATCATTCCCTACATCGGTAGCGAAGAGGAGAAAATGGAAACCGAACCGCTGAAGATTCTGGGTTCGCTGGAAAACGGAAAAATCGTGAATTGTGATTTAACTATCAGCGCCCAATGCAACCGTGTGGCGGTTATCGACGGGCATACAGAATGCATTTCGGTAAAGTTGAAACGCCCAACGACTGAAGCCGAAATCATCGACGCCTGGAAATCCTTTTCCGCCGAACCTCAAAAATTAAATTTACCCACCGCACCACTCCGGCCGGTTTATTATTACGAGCAGAATAATTACCCGCAGCCGAAGCTGCATCGCAATGTGGATAAAGGCATGGCGGTCCATGTTGGTCGTTTACGGAAAGATCCGATTCTGGATTACAAATTCGTTATCACTTCGCACAATACCATCCGTGGAGCCGCCGGCGGTGCGATTCTGAATGCGGAATTGATGGTCAAAAAAGGCTATATTAAACCATGAAACAATCGGTCACCGCATTTGCCCCGGCAACCGTCGCCAATGTTGGCTGCGGTTATGATATTTTCGGCTTCGCGATCGATGAGCCGGGAGATATCGTCAGTGTCTCACGGAGTGAAACCGCCGGAGTCAGGATATCGGAAATAACCGGTGATGGCGGCCGTTTGCCAAAACAAGCAGAACAAAATACCGCCGGATTTGCGGTGATCCGATTCCTGGAAAAAATTCAATCCAAACAGGGAATCGACATTAAATTGACAAAGCAGCTTCCACTGGGCAGCGGGCTGGGTTCCAGCGCCGCGAGTTCGGTAGCGGCCCTGATAGCCGTGAATCATCTGTTTGACGAACCGGTGCAAATATCCGCGTTGCTGACTATCGCCATAGAAGCCGAAAAACTGGCCTGCGGCGCCGCGCATGCCGACAATGTCGCCCCGGCGCTGTTCGGTGGTTTTATCCTGATCCGGGAAAACGACCCACCGGATATCGTCGAATTACCGGTTCCCGAAAATCTCCATTGCACAGTCATTCATCCCGAAATTGAAATAAAAACCCTGAACGCCCGCAAAATAATCGAACCGTTTATTCCACTTGCCGATGCGGTGAAACAGTGGGCTAATACTGCCGGACTGGTTGCCGGATTATATAAAAATGATCTGGAATTGATAGGTCGATCCATGTCCGATCACATCATTGAACCACGCCGGGCAAGGCTGATTCCGCACTTTGATGAAGTTAAAAAAACAGCAATTACCAGCGGCGCTATCGGTTGCAGTATCTCCGGTTCAGGGCCTTCGATTTTTGCTTTGTCGCCATCTCTTAAAAATGCCCAAACAATCGCGGTTTCAATGCGTAATGTCTTTACCCGGTATTCTATCGAAAATCAGGTATACATTTCGAAAATCAATCAGACCGGTGCGCGGATTTTGGACGAGAAGGCCTGAAAGTGAAGTTTTACAGCACCGCCGATAAATCCAACCTCGTTTCACTCAGGGAAGCGGTTCTGAGCGGAATGCCGAATGATAACGGGCTCTACATGCCGGAATCCATTCCCCGGTTGCCGGAATCCTTTTTCAAATCCATGACGTCAATGGATTATCAATCCCTTTCTTTTGAAATCGCCCGGCAATTTTTAAGCGGTGACATTCCTGCTTCGGTGTTACAGGACATTATTCATGAAGCGATCAACTTCCCGACACCGCTCGTTGACATCGAAGATCGCATAAAAACACTGGAGCTCTTTCATGGTCCGACTCTGGCATTCAAGGATGTCGGCGCCCGCTTTATGTCCCGGTTGATGGCCTATCTGGTCAAAGATTCTGACCATAAACTGACAATCCTGGTGGCAACATCCGGCGATACCGGCGGCGCCGTGGCAAATGGCTTTTATCGCGTTCCGGGAATCGATGTCATTGTCCTCTATCCCGCTGGAAAAATCAGTCTGATTCAGGAAAAACAAATGGCTACTTTAGGTGAAAATATCACAGATCTGAAAGTCAATGGAACATTTGATGACTGTCAGCGACTGGTGAAAGCGGCGCTTGTTGATCCGGATATCAAAAAATCTTTGATGCTGACATCGGCGAATTCCATTAATATCTTCCGTCTGATTCCTCAAACATTTTATTACTTCAATGCCCTTCGCCAGATTGAAAACTTCAGATCCAGGTCCATCGTGATTTCTGTGCCCAGCGGAAATTTCGGTAACCTGACAGCTGGATTAATAGCCAAACGAATGGGGCTTCCGGTTCAGCGTTTCATTGCGGCAACGAATGTTAACCATGTTGTACCGGATTACCTGAATAGCGGAAAATTCGAACCAAAACCATCCATTCAGACAATTTCTAATGCCATGGATGTGGGCAATCCCAGCAATTTTTCAAGGATTCTCGACCTGTACGATTCATCCTGGAAAAAAATCAAGGAGGATATCCAGGGTGTCTATTTTACCGACGATGAAACCAGGCAGGCAATAACTTCGGTCAAGAAAATCACCGGCTATACTCTCGATCCTCACGGCGCAGTTGGGTATCTGGGACTGAAAAAATACCTTACACAACATCAGGAAGTGGATACCGGGCTTTTCCTCGAAACAGCCCATCCGGCGAAATTCAAAGACATTGTCGAGCCGGTCATTCAGGATTCTGTTGAGATTCCGGAACGGTTGGCGGATTTTCTAACCCGTGAAATACAGACGCACGCCTTATCAAACCAATACACCGATTTTAAGGAATTTCTCCTTACTAATTCAAACTGATAAACACTTTTTTCACATTTTAAAAACAAGTAAGTAAAATTAATTCTTGTTCAGGGGTTTATCTAAGGGGCAACACTTAGTGCAGCTCCAGAAAAATATTAACCATCGAATTTATTCGATGGGGTAAAATGACTTCCGCCTTTCGTCCTGACTTTAGTCGGGAGATTTACCGAATTAATTCGGTTTGAGTTATAGGAAGCATCAAAACCACCCAATAAATTGAGTGGTTAATGTTTTTAATTTCACTTTAGAGATGTGATATTAAATGACAATAACGTAATCCTGCTGTGAAAAGAAATTAAAATCTGACATTTTTGCGACTAAGTATTTTTATAAAATATTATTTGCCATACAGCTAAATAATTGATATATTTAGCCTGTTGGCTAATTAGAAAGGTGGCTAACAAAGAAAAATGAGTATTGATATGAACCTGATTTACAAAGCTTTAGCCGATCCCACCCGACGCAAAATCCTTAAATTGCTTAGAGATAAGGACATGAGCGCTGGCGAAATCGCTGAACATTTCAATATCACCAAGCCATCCCTTTCCAAACATTTCGGCATTCTGCGTGATGCTGATCTGATACACAGCGACCGTGATGGTACGACCATCATCTATCATCTAAATGTCTCCGTGCTTGAAGAAGCGTTAATGGCCTTAATGGATACATTTAAACTAAAGGAGGAAAAATAAATGGAACCCGTAAAAAAACAATTCGACAAGCTCAAACCCGCATTAGTGACCGCGATCGTCATTTTCTTCATTATGGCACTGTTTGCAGGATGGGCAGTGCAACAAATACCTGCCGATACACGGCTGCCGGTGCATTTGAATGTCAATGGACAGCCAGACCGCTACGCCGGAAAATTCCTCGGCCTTTTTATGATGCCAATTGTCGTGTTCTTTATCAGCATATTATTGGTTTTGGTTCCTAACATTGAACCCCGAAAAAAACATATCAAAATGTCGATGAAAGCGTATAACCTGATTTTGATCAGCATTGTACTTGTTTTTGCCACTCTGCATATCATTGTCGTTATGAATGCCCTGGGAAAAGCATTCAGCATCGATAAAATCGTCCCCGCATTGATTGGAGCACTCTTTATTGTCATTGGAAATTATATGGGCAAGGTCCGCAGTAATTTTATGCTCGGCATTAAAACTCCGTGGACACTTTCCAGTGAACTGTCCTGGAATAAAACTCACCGGCTCAGTGGACGACTGTTTATCCTTTCAGGTTTTTTGATTGTCCTGAGCAGTCTGTTGAGTACCGGAAAAGTGACAATGGCCATTTTACTTTACTCAGTCTTTGGAACGGTAATCATCTCCTTTGCCTATTCATATATTATTTGGAAAAAGGACCCTTATAAACAGTCAAATGGCGTTAATTAATTTCAAGTATGATAAATCAAAATAAATACGACGTTATTGTTATTGGCGGTGGACCGGCCGGAATAATGGCTGCCGGTCAGGCAGCGCTGCGAGGCAAAAAGGTTTTACTGCTCGAAAAAATGGAACGCCTCGGCCGCAAACTCCGCATTACCGGCAAAGGCCGCTGTAATCTGACAAACGATACCACTATCGATGATTTCATTTACCATTTTGGAAAAAACGGACGGTTCTTGAAACCGGCATTATACAGCTTTTTCGTCAATGATCTCCGGGAATTACTGGCTCAAAATGGGATTGCAACGATTGTTGAACGGGGTAATCGGATCTTCCCGGAATGTGAAAGCGCCCCTTTGGTCACCGAGGCGTTGATTCGATGGCTTGAAAAAACAGGTAGCAAAATCAAGACCGGGTCTGCAGTTTCCAGACTGAATATTATCGACCGTAAAATTGTTGGCGTCGAATCCCTGCAATCCAACGGAAAAGAGTATTTCCCAACCGATGCTGTAATTCTGGCTACCGGTGGAAAAAGTTATCCCCGTACCGGTTCCACCGGAGATGGTTATAAACTGGCGCTGGAAGCCGGTCATAAAATCATAAATATTCGTCCGGCACTAATCCCCCTTGAAACGACCGGTAATACGGCCCGGCAACTTCAGGGACTCAGCCTGAAAAATGTATCGGCGTCATTGTGGAAAGACGGAAAGAAGCAGGCAGAAGAATTCGGTGAGATGCTGTTTGCCCATTTTGGTCTCACCGGACCAATTATCCTGACACTCTCCGGGCAAGCTGTGGATGCACTCGACCAAAAATCAATCGTTGAAATTTCCATTGATCTGAAACCGGCCTTGGACTATCAAAAACTTGATGCCAGATTATTACGGGATTTCGGTGAACATTCCAAGCAACAATTCCAGACAATTTTAAAATCCCTGTTGCCCAGCAGTCTGATTCCGATTTGTATCGATTTGACTGAAATTCCTTCTGAAAAAATAGTCAGTGATATTACATCTAAAGAACGTCAAACTCTCCGCAACTGGCTCAAGGATCTTCAATTTAACATTATCGGTTATCGTCCGATTGAAGAAGCCATCATCACAGCTGGTGGAATCGATGTTAAAGAAATTCAATCGAAAACAATGGAATCCCGCTTGGTCAGCGGACTATTCTTTGCAGGAGAAGTTATTGACATCGATGCCGACACTGGCGGATATAATCTCCAGGCCGCATTTTCAACCGGGTTTCTGGCAGGAATCTCGGCAAATAAAAATATATAATTTGAAATTTGAAATTTTATATTATTCCAATGTTCATACCAACAACACCTGAAGAACTTAAACAACGCAACTGGTCTCAACTGGACGTAATCCTAGTCACCGGCGACACCTATATCGATAGTCCGCAAATCGGGATTGCCGTCATTGGAAAACAACTGTTAAAGAACGGCTACAAAGTCGGCATTATTGCACAGCCGGATATCGACAGTGCCAAAGATATCGCTCGTCTTGGTGAACCAAAGCTCTTCTGGGGTGTCAGTAGCGGCAGCATTGACTCGATGGTTGCCAATCACACCGCCCTGAAAAAATTCCGGAAACAGGACGATTATACTCCCGGGGGCATTAATGATCGCCGTCCCGATCGGGCTGTGATTGTCTATACAAATCTGATTCGCCAGTATTATAAAAACACCGTACCAATTGTACTGGGCGGAATCGAAGCCAGCCTGCGTCGAATCACGCATTATGACTACTGGTCAGATAAACTGCGTCGTCCGATTCTTTTTGATGCCAAAGCCGACTTTTTAGTATATGGCATGGCCGAAAAGACAATTATTGAGATGGCGGATTCATTAAAATTCACGAAAGAGCCTCGTCACATCAGAGGAGTTAGTTATATTTCCGATATCGTACCGGAAAACTACCTGGAATTGCCATCTTTTGAAGCAGTTCAAAAGGATAAAAAGACCTTTATTCAAATGTTCCATGAATTTTACAAAAACAGTGATCCGCTAAATGCATTCGGTCTGGCTCAGAAAATCGGCACCCGGTTCCTTGTTCAGAATCCGCCTCAATTGTACCTGAGTCAGAAAGAGATAGACGAAATCTACACTCTGGGTTTTGAACGAGCCGCTCACCCTTATTACGCAAAGCAGGGCAATGTGAGGGCCTTGGACACCATCAAATTTTCAATTAATTCCCACCGGGGCTGTTACGGAGAGTGTAATTTCTGTTCCATTGGTGTCCATGAAGGTCGTACAGTCCGCTGGCGGAGTGAAAAATCAATCCTGGATGAAGCCAGGCAGCTCTCGGAACTTCCGGATTTCAGAGGTACAATCAATGATATCGGCGGACCGACCGCCAATATGTACGGTTTTGAATGTCAAAAAAAACTAAAAAGCGGCGCCTGCAAAGATAAGCGTTGTCTCTATCCTGAAAAGTGTCCGCAGCTACCCGTACACCACAACATTCAAATCAATCTGCTGAAAAAACTGCGCCAAATTCCCGGCATTAAACACATATTTATCGGTTCCGGAATTCGCTATGACATGGTGATAAATGATCGGAAATATGGCAAGACATACCTTAAAGATGTCGCCGAGCATCACACATCCGGACAAATGAAGATCGCTCCGGAGCACAGCGAGAGCCACGTTCTCGATCAAATGGGTAAACCAGGAGTTGATTCTTTGCTTGAATTTAAGCAGCAATTTGATAGATTTTCAGAATCGTCCGGAAAGCGGCAATTTTTGACATACTATTTTATTGCCGCCCATCCAGGTTGTACTGAAGAGGATATGCGGTCGCTAAAAGATTTCGCAATGCGAGAACTTCACATAAACCCGGAACAGGTTCAGATTTATACGCCCCTGCCATCCACATATTCCAGTCTGGCGTATTACACCGGCCTGGATCCATTCACCTTAAAAACACTCTCGGTTGTCAAAGATTTAAACGCTAAAAACAGGCAAAAAGCTATTTTAACATCGAAATCGCACTTACAGTATCAAAAGGGGAAACGCAAACATGGATAAACGCCGGCTCGATGAATTGATCATTGCTCTTGAAGAAATGGTCCAGGGAAATTTTCACCCTGAATTGTCGATTAAGGATTCCGGTGAGTTTAATAAACTCGCCAAGGCAATTTCATCGGTAGGTGAATCTTTCGAAAATCGCTGCAAAGAGCAACGCACTTTGGCTTCAATTACTGAAAAAATCAATGACGGTCTGCTGCTGACTGGTATTTTAGACCATGTATTTGATTCCTTCAGGGAAATCATTCCTTATAACCGAATTGGTATCGCATTAATCGATACTGACAAAGGACTTGTGCGGGCCTGCTGTACCCGCTCGGATGCAAAAACCATCAAGATCAGCACTGGGTATTCAGCCCCGATTCTGGACAGCAGCCTGGCAACGATTATCGATACCGGTGAACCAAGAATCATCAACAACCTGCCCGATTACCTGAACAGTCATCCCGATTCAATCTCAACCCGCCTGATCGTCGAAGAAGGAATGCAATCCAGTCTCACCTGCCCCCTGATCGCTACTAATAAGCCGGTAGGATTTATTTTCTTTTCCAGTATGCAGATAAATACTTACAAAGACCTTCACGCCGATGTATTCCAGAAAATCGCCCGGCAATTATCAGTGATTTTTGAAAAAAGCCGGATGTACGAAGAATTAATTCAGTTAAATGACCTGAAAAATAAATTCCTCGGAATTGCCGCCCACGATCTGCGCAACCCTATCGGTGTTGTCAAAAATTTCATCATTCTTTTTCTCAACGGCTATCTGGGTGAAATCGACGAGAAGCAACGCGAAGTTCTGAATACCATGGATAAAAACTGTGACCGCATGTTGAATCTCATTCATAATATTCTGGATTTCAGTGCGATTGAATCCGGCAACCTGGAATTGAAGCTCGAGGCACTTGATCTCCATAAATTTTTTCATACCTACGAGTCCATGACCAAATCTCTGGCCGAGAAAAAACAGATTGAACTTAAACTGGATATTGAATTGAAATTGCCGGAAATCAATGTCGATTCCAACCGTATTATGCAGGTACTGGATAACCTGGTGACCAATGCGATTAAATTTTCTTATCCCAATACTACCGTCACTCTCAGCGCCCGAAAATCCGATGGATCTGTTGAAATATCCGTTGCCGATCAGGGTCAGGGAATACCGGAAAACGAAATTTCGAAAATATTCAAGGAATTTAGTAAAACCAGTGTTCGTCCGACGGGTGGCGAAAAAAGTACCGGTTTGGGTCTGGCGATTGTTCGCCGAATAATCGAAGCACATAACGGAAGCATCATCGTAGATAGTATTGTCGGCAAAGGCACGACGTTTACTATCAAACTGCCAATCAATAATCAATAGTTAATTCTTTTACAGTAGGATCAGAAAACCATCAATTCTATTGACAATACTGTAGAAATACCTTAGTTTTTTGATACATGGTAGATTTGAAAAATATTTTGGATTTTATTGTTTATTATTGAATAAATACAATGGAAAAGGAAAAATCATGATCTATAAAAAAGTGATTTATTTCGCGTTTCTGTTATTGTTGCTTTTTAGTTTACTGTATGAATGTTCAAAGCCGGAAATTGATCCCAATAATCCGTATCTGGGTGTTAAAACAGCCCTGATAAAAACACTTCAATCTAGTATCATTGATGGCGACACCTTATGGACATTCCCCGATGATCGAATATACGCAATGACACGATGTCCAATTGGATCTAAATATTGGGTGGATCATTATAATAAATTCGGGCAAAAGATTAAAACTCAATGGTTTGGTGAAAATGACTCATTGATAGATTGGGAAACAAATAAATACGACCGGAATTCCCGATTAATAATATCCAAATATTATCAATCTCCCCACAAACTCCGGCGAACAATAAAATATCATTACGATAAAAATGGCCTTCTGCTGGAGAAATCAAATTTCTCAAAAGCAAGTAAATCACAAGATCGCGAAATCTACACCTACAACTCCAACGGTATTATTACTGAGTTTCAGGATTACTGGAATGGAGAGTTAAAGATTAAAGACACGTATACGATTAATCCGGAAGGGAAACATACACAGAGAATTCGCTGCTATCCAAACGGCGACACCTTGTTTGTGGTAAATTATTTTTATCCAACTGATGACCTTATCGAAGAAAGTTACTATCTTCCTGAAAATGATTCACTTTCCTTCACACTTCTTAAAAAAATTAAAAACGGCAATATTATTGAAAGAACGACAATCCGGGATGATCGCATCCGTAATATTGACAGGTTTGAATATAATCTGAACAATCAGTTAATTGTTCAGATTCGGACTGTTCCTTCCCGTCAATCAGGTCCTCCGCATAAGACTCTATCAGAACATCACCTGGATAATAAGGGAAAACCTATCAGTGATCTTATTTTTGATCTCACCGACGGTAAAAAAACCATCCTCCAAAAAACTGAATATGAGTGTACCTATTATTAATTGGGCTTTTCGATTGATTCCAATTTCAGAATCAACGATCCAAAGCGGGCTTCATTGGAAATCATCACCGGTATTCGTCGCGGGTCGGTACTAAGATAAATAGTCACTTTACTTTTGTGTTTCAGCAGTTTTCCGGTTTCCAGATAAGGCGCCAGAACGAAACATTCCATTTCCCCGATCGGTGTTTTCACTGATTCAATCTTATCAACTTTAATTAAAAACGGCCTTAATGAATCGTTATCAAAATAGTTAATCTCGACTATATCACCTACTGTTAAATCCAGCGTACGGACATAATAGAACATGGACAGGCCATCCTGGACCATATCGGGGATCGAATTCCGGTTATTTTTGGAAATGGCCAAACCAGCCTGGTGATCAAAATCCACAGAATATTTTTTTCGATACCTGCCCTCCCTGAGTGATTTGGAAAACCGATGAGAAAACCGTCCGGATGTATCAATCCACGAGTCCATGTAATCACGGACTTTGTAGAATCGATCAAAAAAAGGCAGGGATTCGGTAACCGACCGGATATGATAGGTCGAAATACCATTAATTTCTTCAATACCCAGAAGTTCGAGAGATGATTCACCACCCTTGATAAAATTAAACCACGCAGAATAGTTCAATTTTTCACCAATTAGAAATGAATGACCGGACTGAGCCATCGTCAGCTGACATAGAAGCAGAAGGCAAATGATTGCAGTAATGAATGCTTTATTTGTTTTCAATCCTGGTATTTCTGTTGAATAGGTTTCGGTGTTTTTATGTGGATTTTCGGGCTTTTTGTAATTTTTGGATACTTTTTTTCAAATGGACAAGTATGTTTTCAGCGTTTTCAGAATCGTAACTGAGGATGAAATATAGCCATAAGCAGTCCTCATGGTCGTGATCTAAATTACAGCTGCACAGATTCAGTTTGGCAATGTCCTCCATTCGTTCTGCTATAGTCATCTTCTTCTTTTGTTCCACGAGAGTAAGATCGACTAAGAACACTGAACGGCTGTCAGCATCGGATACTAGAAAATTATCTTTAACGAAATCGTGGTGAATAAATCCCGCTTTATGGGTCGCTGAAACGATTTCAGCGATCTTCATGGCAACATCACGTTTGCGGGCAAAGTCAATAATCTCACTTTCAAAAACCCGGCTGCTTTTTTGATGCTTTCCAATATATTCAGTGATAAAGATGTTTAAGTCAATGAACCCCGCCTGGCGGGCGGTATAAACAGCTACCGGCTTTGGTACCGGCAGACCGGCATCCATCAACCTGTGAGTCGCATCCCAGGCCATTTCTGCTCTGGATTTTTTAAAGGGACTGATAAACGGGGCTCTTGCATCCCGCCAGCCAAAACTTTTAACAACGACTTTCTGGAACCGGCTGCCGATATCCAATTCCATAAGAGCAACAATATTTGGCCGACGTTTATACACCTCAATCGCATATTCAACAATCCACCCTTTGTTTTTCAAACCCTCAAACTGATAGCGGCTAATCGAGGGACCGATGTACGACGATTTTTTCATTCGCTTTCCTAAACTGCCTTTAATGCCTATGATTTATATGATTCTACCGTACCATTAATATTATTGAATTGAATATCGTAAAGATAGCGATATATTCCAGCCTTATCCAACAATTCCTGATGGGTTCCCTGTTCCACAATATTACCTTTATCCATTACAATTATTTTATTGGCGGACTGAATTGTTGTGAGGCGATGAGCAATCACAAATACTGTCCGGTCTTTCATTAACCGGTCTATGGCGGACTGGACTTTCAGCTCGGATTCCGTATCTAGCGATGACGTTGCTTCGTCCAGGATTAAAATTGGCGGATTTTTCAACAATGCCCGGGCAATTGCGATCCGCTGGGCCTGACCGCCGGACAGTCTGGATCCCTGGTCACCGATGACTGTTTCATATTTATCGGGAAACTCCTCAATGAACTCATGGGCATTGGCTGCTTTTGCTGCAGTGATAACCAGCTCCGGATCAGCGTCGGACATTCCATAGGCAATGTTATTGAAAATTGTATCGTTAAATAAAATGGTTTGTTGAGTGACGATTCCCATCAGTAAACGCAATGATGCCAATGATACATCGCGGACATCGACACCATCAATGCTTATACTCCCGCTCTGAATATCATAAAACCGTGGCAATAAGTCCACCAGAGTTGACTTTCCGGCCCCACTATGCCCGACAATGGCGACAATTTCACCTTTTTTCAATTCCAGGTCGATATTTTTCAGAACGTCCCCATCATGTTCATTATACTGAAATCCAACATTCTGATACCTGACTATTGAATCAAAACTCGTCAACTGAATTGCATTGGGCTTTTCGGTAATATCCGGTTTTTCATCCAGTATGGAAAAGACCCGTTGGGCCGAGGCAATGCCTTCCTGAAGATCCACATTGACCATATTCAATGATCGAATAGGCGTCAGAATTGCAAACAATAAAATAATAAAACGGATGAAATCTTCGGCTTCAATGCCACTGCCACTCAACACCTGGCTCCCGCCAATCCAGAGCAAAATTACTCCAACGACGACACTAAAACTCTCACTGACGGGTGTTGAGATTGCCCTGAGACGGCGGCGTTTAAATGTCAGCCGAAAATAATTCATGGTTTCATTAAAAAACCGACGCTTTTCAAAAGCTTCCATCGCGAATGCTTTGACGACCCGAATGCCACTGATCGTTTCATTTAAAATGGCTGTAATACCCGCGATTTTTTTGGATGTCCTGACGGATTTGCGACGAATACTCTGTCCGATTTTCGATATCATAAACATCGTAACCGGCAAAATGATAAAGGCCAGCAATGCTAATTGCCAGGAGATGATAAACATCAAAGCAGTGAATGTCAGAATATTGATCGGTTCCACTATTAATTTGTCAAAACTGACCGTAAAAGCCCGCCGCATGACTCCGACATCATTCAAAACGATGGACATCAGTTCACCGCCTTTTTTCCGGTGAAAATAGGACAGCGACAACTTGTGAAGATGCTCATACAGCTGGTTCCGAATATTCATAATCAATTTCAACTGCACATAACCAAAGGATATACTTTTCAAATAAAAGAAAATATTCTTCATGATAAATGTCAGAATGATGATAATGCAGAGCATTTTTAAAGATTCGTAGGGATTATCTTTGATGAGTATTTTGTTTGTATAATTTTTTATCCGGGTATTGAGATTACTTTTTTCCTGAATTGTGTCTTTGCTATCCTGTTCCTGAACTACCTCCTGGTATTTTTGTGGAAAGATCACATTTACAAACGAAGCTGTCAGCCAGACTGAGGCACTGTTAAACATCACAAACAATAATGATGAGAGCAGACCGATGGTCAGCACCTTCCAATAGGACTTCACCCATTTTAGCATTCGCACATATATTTTCATTGGTTTGTCAACAACTTCTTTCTTATCGCATTGTTATCAAATGAATTCAAATACCCTGTAAATTTACTATTATTCATTTAGAAATAAAGCTACTTCGTGGTTTTCTGAGAATCAGAGATGAATCAAACAAAAAAAAGCGCCCCCGTTTTGAGGACGCTTATGCGATAATGCAAAGGGTAATTATTTTTAAAATAGCCCGAAATTGACCGCTACTTTCAGTTCCAAACCATCAAGATCACCGGTTTTCAGGCTTTTATAATCGAAACCCGATGTGTAACGGTACGTAGCCCCGACATCAAGCCGGCAAAATTTGGCAACATTCAATTCAAGAGCTACGGTCGGCTGCAAGACAAAGAAAACGTCCTGATATACGTCAAAATCATTTTCATCATAATCTTCGTCCCAAATATCAATATAACCATGTGATCCCATGCCGCCAACACCAAATAGTGATGATACTTTAATATGGACCAGCTGTGACGGTGCAATGATATATCCCAATTCCAGTCCGCCGTAACCCATATTCAAATATCTTGAAGAATCTTCCGGTGTGCCTTCCTGACTGATATCAATTCTGTTCACTAAACCATATCCGGCGCCACCGATAAT
Organism: bacterium; assembly: GCA_018824205.1. Classification (GTDB taxonomy): domain Bacteria; phylum Fidelibacterota; class UBA2242; order UBA2242; family UBA2242; genus B118-G9. Next base: position 12,257 of record JAHJGX010000018.1, on the reverse strand, counting down.
AAACCGATGATTCAACACCAAAGCGCCAGCGCCTCCGGTGAACACCGCATATTTACCATTGAGTTTTCCAATGGACAAAGCCGGTCCGCCGTAGCCACCCAGCACTGTGCCCTTTTGAAAAAGGGTCTTTTGTTCAAAATTGTCCTGGCCAAACATCACTGTCGCCAATAAAACCACTACTGCTATAACTCTAACTGTTTTCATGATATCTCCTTTTTTGTTTAATTCATGATTTACACGTCTGTTGGATGAATCGGGAATTCGATAGTTGTCAATGCAAAAATGGTGTTGGAATAGTTGTGACCTTGATCAAAAATCGATAAGCTTTCGCTATACCTAACTTTTATCTTGTAATCCGGCTATATTCTTCAAAATAAGAAAACCGCAATTCTGATTTTTCGGGCAAAAAAACAATAGTATTTATTGTTTTTCTCGAGAATCCTCTTTAATTTTTTAAGTTTTATAACAAGGCAGAATATCGATGAAGTGGGATAATCTATTTGGTACCCTATCTGTCAAACAGTGATTCGATTTTTTTCGTACCGGATTCTTTTCATCATTCGAATATAATAAATCGGCAACTGTTATGACAAAACGCATGTTCGGTCTTATCATAGAAGAGGAGAGGACGTAATGTCAAAAGATGAGCACTTTCAAAAGCGTCGCAAAGACTGGGAAGATACAACGGTCAAAAAAACGACTGACCGCTTTCCGGAAAGAAAAACAGAATTCGCGACCAGCTCCTGGATTCCGGCGGATCGAATCGATATACCCGAAAGCGGTGATTTTGACAATTATTCTGATAAACTGGGATTTCCCGGCGAATATCCTTATACACGCGGCGTACAGCCGACCATGTACCGGGGCCGCTTCTGGACAATGCGCCAGTATGCCGGATTTGGAACCGCTGAAGAATCCAATGAGCGCTATAAGTTTCTCCTGGAGCAGGGACAAACCGGACTTTCCATCGCTTTTGATCTGCCAACACAAATCGGTTACGATTCCGATGATCCCATTGCTGAAGGTGAAGTCGGGAAAGTTGGTGTCGCTATCGATACCATAGAGGACATGGAAATTTTATTTGATGGAATTCCACTGGACAAAGTTTCTACGTCTATGACGATTAATGCCCCGGCAGCGGTCCTCCTCGCAATGTACGTTGCGGTGGCTGAAAAACAGGGCGTTTCACGTGATAAACTCACCGGCACCATTCAAAATGACATCCTGAAAGAATACATGGCCCGGGGAACCTACATTTTCCCGCCAAAACCTTCCTTGAGATTAATCACCAACATTTTTGAATATTGCAGCGCTGAGGTACCTAAATGGAATACGATCAGCATTTCTGGCTACCACATCCGGGAAGCCGGCTCGACTGCAGTTCAGGAAATCGCATTCACCCTGGCGAATGGTATCGAATATGTAAAGGCTGCCCTGAAAGTCGGTATGGATATCGACAGTTTCGCCGATCGCCTCTCATTTTTCTTTAATGCCCACAATGATCTTCTGGAAGAGGTAGCGAAATTCCGTGCGGCCCGCCGTATCTGGGCCAAAGTTATGAAAGAAAAATTCAACGCCCAAAAGCCAACATCTATGATGTTGCGCTTTCATACTCAAACCGGCGGCAGTACCCTGACTGCTCAACAGCCGGATAACAATATCGTCCGGGTCGCAATTCAAACCTTGGCGGCGGTATTGGGAGGAACTCAAAGCCTGCATACTAATTCAAGGGACGAAGCGCTGGGTTTACCAACCGAGGATTCTGTAAGAATCGCCCTGCGGACTCAACAGATCGTCGCTCATGAATCCGGTGTTACCAATTCAATTGATCCCCTTGCAGGCAGTTATACCATCGAGAAATTAACGGATACAATCGAAGCGCAAGCCTGGCATTACCTGAATAAAATCGAAGATATTGGCGGTATGGTGCGGGCCATTGAAAACGGCTATGTTCAAAAAGAAATTCAGGATGCTGCTTATCGCTATCAACAGGAAGTGGAAAGCGGTGAACGGGTCGTGGTAGGCGTCAATAAATTTACGATCAAAGAAAATCCGCCGTCAGACATCCTTAAAGTCGATCCGAAGCTGCGAGATCTGCAGATCAATAAATTGTCGGAGATAAAAAAACTTCGCAATAATGAAAACGTCACTCAAAAACTGAACGAGCTTCGCCTGGCGGCTCAGGATCCGGATATAAATCTGATGCCCACCATCGTTGCAGCTGTTAAAGAATACGCCACGCTTGGAGAAATCTGCAACATTCTCCGGGAAGTATTTGGCGAATATCAGGAATCCATTGTTTTATAGGATAGACTATGATGAAAAAAATACGAATTCTCATCGCAAAACCGGGCCTTGATGGCCATGACCGCGGCGCTAAATATGTGGCCCGGGCGCTGAAAGACGCCGGTTACGAAGTTATTTATACCGGAATCCGACAAACTCCCGATGCCATTGTTAAAACCGCGATTCAGGAAGATGTTGATTTTATCGGGCTCAGCCTGTTGTCCGGCGCACACAATGAGTTGTTTCCAAAAGTCGTAGAATTGCTAAAATCGAAAAATGCCGACGATATCATTGTTTTCGGCGGTGGCGTCATTCCGGAAAGTGACATTCCCGGATTGAAAGAAAACGGTATTCGGGCAGTTTTTACGCCGGGAACACCGATTAAAGACATCATCGCATATATTGAATCGGCTAAATAGTGAACGAATTATGCAAAATTTAGCCAGGCAGGTATTAAAGCAGGATATTCGGGCAATTGCCCGGAGTATCAGCCTGATTGAAAACGAAACCGACATTACCCAAAAAGAGGCATTAATTGATACGCTTCACCCCCATTGCGGGAATGCAATCGTCTGGGGAATTACCGGGCCGCCGGGCGCCGGCAAAAGTTGCTTACTGGACCGGTTTATCGAACATTTACGGCAAGACAATAAGACAGTCGCCGTTATTGCCGTGGATCCCAGTTCACCTTTCTCCGGCGGAGCGCTTTTAGGAGATCGTCTTCGTATGCAGAAACACGCAACCGACGATGGTGTTTTCATCCGGTCAATGGCTTCCCGGGGACATCTGGGCGGTGTTGCCGGTGCGACCGCAGATGCGATTAAAATATTCGACGCTGCCGGTTTCGACTATGTGATCATTGAAACCATCGGTGTCGGGCAAACCGAAATCGAAGTCATGGAACTCTCTGATATTGTCTTGCTGGTGCTGGTTCCGGGGCTGGGTGATGAAATTCAGGCTCTGAAAGCCGGAGTAATGGAAATCGGCGACATTTTCATTATCAATAAAAAAGATCTGGACGGCGCCGACCGTCTTAAAAGTGAAGTCGAATATGTATTGAGTTTAAAGGACAGTATCGAATCCGATTCGAAGCACCCGATCTGCATGACTTCCGCTACTCAAAACGACGGAATCGGTAACGCACTTTCGCAAATTAATTCTTATTTTGCAGGTCTGCGTGATGACGGAAGACTGGCTCAAAAACGTAAAGAACGCATTGAGAAAGAATTAAAGCATATCGCCACAACAAAGATCATGGCAAGCGCCAATCGCTTTCTCAATATTGATCAACGCCTGAACGGCTGGGTCGAAGAAGTGTTTCAGAAAAAGGTCAGCCCTTATAAATTATTAAATAAGAAAATCGGCGATTTTTTACAGGAGATAAACTGGCAATGATTAGCAAAATAAACCATATCGGAATTGCGGTTTCCAGCCTGGAAGACCATATCCCCTTCTATCGGGATGTCTTGCAACTGGAGTTCAGAGGCAAAGACGAAGTTCCGGAGCAGAAAGTAATAGTTGCAATGTTTCAGGTTGGAGAGGTTCAGATTGAACTGCTCGAACCCACATCACCGGAGAGTCCAATCGCTAAATTCATTGAGAAAAAAGGTGAAGGCATTCATCATATCGCCTATCAGACCGATGCTATTGAATCGGATATACGGGAATTCATTTCAAAAAATATCCGGATGATCGATGAAAAACCCCGAAGCGGCGCTCATGACAGTAAAATCGCCTTTCTACATCCAAAATCATCGGGGCGAGTATTGACCGAAATCTGCCAGGTAAAAGAAAAGTGAAAGCACTCTCTAAGCAAAAACCAGGAGGAAACAACAATCCTGAACATCCTGTTAATCCTGTCGAACAATAAAAATAAACATCCTGAACATCATGTTAATCATGTCAATTGAGGAAAATATATGAGTAGAGAACGGAAAATCCTTGAATTAAAAGAAAAAATCGATAAAGCCCAGCGCGGCGGCGGCGATCCGGCGATTGACAAACAGCACGAACGTGGTAAATTAACCGCCCGGGAACGGATCGATCTGCTGCTGGACAAAAACAGTTTTGAAGAAATGGACATGTTCCGGTTGCATGAATGTTCGGATTTCGATATGCAGAAGAAAACAATCCTCGGCGACGGAATGGTCACCGGCTACGGCACCATTCATGGTCGCCTGGTTTTTGTCTATGCCTTTGATTTCACCGTCTTCGGCGGTTCGCTCTCCAAAACCGTAGCGGATAAAGTCGTCAAAGTCCTTGAAAAATCGGCTAAAGTCGGTGCTCCGGTAATTGGCATTAATGATTCCGGCGGCGCTCGCATTCAGGAAGGCGTCGATTCATTGGCCGGTTACACGGAAATATTTTTACGAAATGTTCTTTACTCCGGCGTGGTTCCCCAGATCAGCGCAATCGTCGGGCCCTGTGCCGGCGGTGCGGTCTATTCCCCGGCGCTGACGGATTTTATCTTTATGGTTCGTAAAACTGCCTACATGTTTCTGACCGGTCCCAAAATCGTCAAAACCGTTACCCATGAAGACGTCACCGCCGAGGAATTGGGCGGCGCTGATACGCACGCTTCGAAAAGCGGCATTACGCATTTCACTTATGACGATGAACAAAGTCTCTTCGAGGGTATTCGCACATTGATCAACTATATTCCTCAAAACAATATGGAAGAAGCGCCGGTCATTCCCAATCAGGATTCCCCGGATCGAATTGACGAGGAACTGAATTATCTCGTACCCGATAATGCCAATAAGCCCTATGATATGAAAGAAATTCTGGGGCGGATTCTGGACAACGGCGAATTTTTGGAAGTTCAGGCGTTATACGCACTAAATATTATTATAGGGTTTGGCCGCCTGAACGGAAAATCCGTGGGCATCGTCGCCAATCAACCGAAACACCTCGCCGGTGTTCTTGACAGTAATGCTTCCAACAAAGCCGCCCGGTTCGTCCGCTTCTGCGACGCGTTCAATATACCTGTAATCACCTTTGAAGACGTCCCCGGTTTCATGCCCGGAACGGTCCAGGAGTTCAACGGCATCATCAAACACGGTGCCAAAATGCTTTACGCCTATGCGGAGGCCACCGTTCCAAAAATCACCGTCATCACCCGCAAAGCATACGGCGGCGCATTTTGTGTAATGAATTCCAAGCAGCTGCGGGGTGATTATACTTATGCCTGGCCGTCGTCGGAAATCGCGGTAATGGGACCACAAGGCGCCAGTGAAATTATTTTTTCAAAGGAAATCAAAGCGGCGGAAAAACCGGCAGAAAAACTCCAGGAAAAGATTGAAGAGTACCGGGACAAATTCGCGAATCCTTACGTCGCAGCGGCCAAAGGGTATATCGATGAAGTGATCGAGCCAAAAATAACCCGCTATAAATTGATCAAGGCCCTGGAAATGCTGGCCAATAAACGGGACGACAACCCGCCCAAGAAACATGGCAATATTCCGCTGTAGGAGAGACCATAATGATCGACAACATTATTCAAAACAACGGATTTAATATTGCGCTGAGTGGGATCATTGTCGTATTCGCCGGCCTGATTCTGATTGCACTCACGATCCACCTGTTCAATAAGGTTTTTGGACGGCTGCACCGCACCGCAAATAATGATATTTCGCAACCCGATATTCCTCGGCAGTCCAGCATAAAAAAGGTTATCCAACTTGCAGACGATGATTTGGTTGCCATCGCCACGGCGATTGAATGTTACCGAAAAATCCATTTTGAGTCATTGCAAACCCAGATCACCTTTAAGCGCGGCGAACAGCAAACCGTCTGGAAAAGCGGTCAGAAATTCGGACAGCGGCTGAACATTATTAAACGGACATAAAGAAGGTATTCCCAATGCGAGAAAAGACCCTGAAACTGGAGATAAACGGAAAAGATTATACGGTTACGATAAACGAATTCAGCGCTTATGAGGCAGTTGTTACTTTGAATGATAAGACCTATACGGTCGGACTTAAAGATCTTGGAATCGAACAGGTATCCGACCTGCAACCCCGGAGCGCAGTTGAAACTGCCGTTATTTCAGCTTCCCCGATAAGCAGTCCGGCGCCCGTTATATCTACCGGTCCGGCGCCCAAAAAACCAGTACCTGTTGCCGGCGCCTCATCGATTGTCGCTCCGCTGCCCGGTTTAATTCTGAAGATTCACGTCAAACCCGGCGATGCTGTCAAGGCCGGGCAGAACCTGGTGGTCATGGAAGCCATGAAAATGGAAAACGACGTCCAGGCGCCCGGAGATGGAACTGTCAAATCCATTCTGATTAAAGTGGGTGATTCGGCAAACGAAGGCGACGTCCTGATCGAACTGGCGTAGGGAGTAAATTGTAATGGATATGATTCTTCAGATTATCGAGACCACCGGCTTTGCAAACCTGCAATGGGGCAATGTGATTATGATTGTCGTGGGATGTATTGCCATCTACCTGGCAATCGTGAAAAAATATGAACCCCTGCTCCTGCTACCAATCGGATTCGGCGTCATCGTCGGCAATATTCCCTATATTTCCGGATTGCCTTTGGGCGTCTATGATACTGTGACAAACGGCGCTCCGCAAAACAGCGTCTTCAGCCTGATATATTATGGCGTCACGTCGGGTGTTTTTCCGCCCTTGATTTTTCTCGGCATCGGCGCCATGACCGATTTCTCATCGCTGATTTCCAACCCCAAATCCGTACTTCTGGGGGCCGCGGCCCAGCTGGGTATCTTTGTCACCTATCTTGGCGCATTAATGCTGGGATTTACAAATCAGGAAGCTGCGTCTATCGGTATTATTGGCGGCGCAGATGGTCCGACGTCGATTTTCCTGTCGTCGCAATTGGCGCCGCACCTGCTGGGACCAATTGCCATCGCGGCCTATTCCTACATGGCCCTCGTTCCCTTGATTCAACCGCCTATTATGAAACTGCTGACCACTGAAAGAGAACGAAGAATCCGGATGAAACCGGCCCGCAGGGTATCACAAAGGGAAAAAATCCTTTTCCCCATCATTGTGGTCATTGTCGCCGCCCTGATCGCACCGGGTTCATTGCCGCTTGTCGGGATGTTAATGCTGGGAAATTTACTGAAAGAAAGCGGGGTTACGGACCGCCTTAGTAAAACCGCCGGAAATTCCCTGTTGAACATTTGTACAATTTTACTGTCCTTTGCCGTCGGCGCCTCTACCCAGGCCAGCCGCTATGTGGATGGCGTCAATGTCGGATTTCTGACACCGAAAGCGCTGGGGATATTTTTTCTCGGGCTATTTTCTTTCAGTATCGCCACGTTTGGCGGATTGGTCTTTGCCAAATTCATGAACCTCTTCCTGAAAGAAAAAATGAATCCGCTGATCGGGGCCGCCGGTGTCTCTGCAGTGCCGGATTCCGCCCGGGTGGTCCAGCATTTCGCCCGCCAATACGACAAGGATAACTACCTGCTGTTCCACGCCATGGCGCCGAATGTGGCCGGCGTGATCGGTTCGGCGATTGCAGCGGGCGTCTTTATCGCAATTTTCAGATGATCACCACATTCAAAATTAGATATCATGCCTAAACGAAAAGCGAGTCAGGTATTTTATATTATTATCGGTGTAATTTCCATCGGGTTAGGAACTCTGGGAGTTCTTCTGCCTTTGTTACCGACGATGCCGTTTTTACTGCTGGCCGCCGCTTGTTTCATTCGCAGCTCGGATCGCCTCTATCAATGGCTGATTCATTAACTTACATTATTCACAATCTCGTCAATTAATCAGGTAAAACACAATTTATGGTTAATACTGCTGCGATGATCTGAATATCCCACCTGTTTATCACTAATTATCAGCATATCTCAAAACCATGCAAATTCCTTATAAATGGCTTCGTTCCTGCCCACATCGGGATAGCAACCCCTGCTTGTCCCTTCGTGTACTCTCATGAAGCACTCTGAAGATACATGTTCAATTACGAAGTAGTTCATGTTCGTTAGTGGGTTTTACTGTAGCCTACACTGATCAGCGTTTAAGACAGATCGTAAATGCTCATTGAAAAATTTTGATTCTTCTATAGCTTTTCCCTTGTATTGGCCCGTCGGTAACGGAACCATAAAATATTTTTTCCAAGCGTCCAATTTTAACTCAGGTTGGCTTGCTGTTTGAGATAGATAGTAAATTTGGCCCCGGCAGTATTCGCTTCGTAAGGAATACCATAACAGATCAGATTCATTTTCGTCTTTAGGTGTAATGACTAAAAAACCAGACGTACATATTGCGCCATCAAATTCTTCAGGAACCTTAACGACTGTACCTCTGGAACTATTATTAATTGCTAATAATAAATCATTTTTTCTAACTTGGTATTCGCCACGAGACGGTAGCTGGTCAAAAGTACCTGTAATACATTTTGTTATAAGGCCATATCTTGTAACATCGCCAATTTCAATATATTTTAAAACTTGTTGCGAATTTATAAGAGCTTGTTTTGTATTTTTATTAAGTTTCGTCTTTATTTTAAAGTCACAACCATACTTAATTTCAATCTTTCCTGATTTTTGACGATTCTTGAGAATATTAAAAATATTTTTTAAATCAGGGGAATAGTAAAAACAGTCAAACCGCTCAATTTTTAATTCTTCAGGAGGAATAAGCCATATTTGTTCAGGGCATTCTAAATTTTCATTAACGTCTTGATTATTTTTAATTATTTCATGCATAATGCCAGTACGTTGCCACTCAAGATATGTAGTTAAAATGTCCGGTAAGTTGTTTTTATTTAATGTGTCACGCAAGGCATTGTCATGTCCTATATTATTACTAATAGACATAAAAACATAACCTTGCGATTCATGAATATTTATTTTCTTTCTAAGATGAAGAATTGATGTTTTAATGTTTGCTTTTGCTTTAAAAAAAGCATTAAAAGGTAGTGAATGAATACTTAAAATAATGAATTTTTCAACTATCCATTCTCTTACTGGAAGGTAAGATTTTCCGTTGATAATAGTATCATCCAAAACAATTAAAATTTCTCCACCTGGTTTTAATAACTCATGATAACGGTCAAGAAATAATAAATTTGATTTTGCAGATTTTGCACCATGAGCCAATGTTCTCTGTCTAAGTATTCGCTTTTCATCATCATTATCAATACTATAATTCATGCTAAATGGCGGATTAGTTAAAACCAAATCAAATGATTCATTTGTAATTTTTTTTATGTGGTCCTTTACCTCATCAATTCGCTCACCTGTCATATCTTCGGTTATGAAGGGTTTACTATCCAAGCCGTCACCATGAAAAATATGACTGCCGCCATCTCCATGCAAATACATATTAATACGGGCAATTCTGGCTACACGTTCGTTTGCTTCAATACCATAGAGACGCAAATTGCATATATTATTTCTAATTTCATCCTTTTCCTGCTGATTAAAGCGGGAATCTTCTCTTAAACCAGACAGTAAATAAGCCATGACTTCGATAAGAAATCCTGCCGTACCAGAACATGCATCAATTACAGATGGAGGATTTAAAGCAGTACAATTACGCAAACCAATGCGGGTCATAAAATCGACCACAGGCCGTGGTGTAAAATATTGCCCTAACGCCCTTCCTCTGATAGCCGCAGCTAAAAATACTTCAAACATGCGTCCATTTAAATCTTCATCAATGGAACTTAGATTGATAGATTGAAAATATTTTATTAATTCTCTGCATGTCGAAGCACTTAATTTAAGAGTTTCATTAGGCTCAAAAATTCTCTTCTTCTTTTCTTTATAGATTGCGACTTCAAGTTCTTTATGCAAATCGGCAAAAAGAATATCTCTTACAGGATGTTTGGATATTAATTCCTGCGTATTAAGCCATTCAATTGTTAATGGTATTTGATATGCATTGATATTTGATGTTTGCTTTTCACGCTTTTTGTCTTCCTTGATTTTAATAAATATGAATTTGCAAAATTCAAAAAATGCATCGGTTGGATTTAGTTTTTCTTTTTTCCATACAAGATCGTGACACTGGAAAAACAATTGATTTAATTTGTCATGCGGGATGCTTTCAAAAGGTATTCCGCCAATTTCAACAGTAGTAACGCTTTTAAATTTTATATGTGACCTTAAAGTTACATAAGGCGGGGAGCCACTGGCAAAGTCAGAAAGACGAAGAGTGACTGTTGGAACATCAGAATCATGGCGGAATAATGATGTAATGTGTCCGTTACTGATTAAAAGCCAATTAATTTTTTCGTTATCATTTTTATCACGATTATAACTTAGTGCATAGCTGGCCGCTTGTCCCCAGGCAGATTGAACGTTTATTTTAGGATCTTTCGCTTCAACGATTATTTTTGCATTTTTATCATTACCCAGCAATAAAAAATCGGTTTCAACAGATAAGCGTTTGGAGCCATCGAATATAACTAGTGGTTTTAATCTTTTTTTTGGTATGATATGGGTGTCAGGATATTCTAAATCTCTGAATAATTTAGCAAGTAATCTGGTTTCTACTTCAGCCTCTGTGCTTAAATCAGCGACTTTTATTTTTAATAACGTACTATAGCTCATTCTTTTCCTCATTTATTGCTTGACAAAGGAGAATATATATTAATTCATTGCAAATCACAAGACTGATTTTCTTTATAGGTACAAAAAATAATACTGCTAACATCATACTCTACATAGTCCGCTCCGGCGACCATTATATAGAATTATTTCATGTAAAAATCTTTAACTATTTTTCAAACCTGAATAATTCATAAAATAGCTGTTTGATCCAATAAAGTATTGTTTTAAATTAAGTTATTATAGATAATTAACAAAACAAAATTGGACAAACAGCTATGGAAAAAGATACAAAACAAGCCTTTCATTTTAAAGCAATTTCTGGAAAAAAAGTGATTGCTGATTTTAATGGTGGCAATGTCACTTCTGATGCCGGATTGCTATTTCTCCGGGAAGTGGAGTCGAGACTGGGTATAATACAGCGTATCGCAGATGTACTTCCCGATGGCAGGCATCAGAGTTATGTTCAACACAGTATCAACCAACTGCTGACGCAACGTGTTTTTCAAATTGCCGCCGGATATGAAGATGCCAATGATTCTGATCACCTGAAAGATGATCCTGTTCTGAAGATTGCTTGTAATCGCTTAAAAGACTCCCTGGCCAGTCAACCGACGATGAGCCGTTTTGAAAACGGCTTTTCCCGAACCGATCTTTACCGTATTGCGCAAGCTTTTTTGGATAATTTTATTCATTCCTATGAAAAAGCGCCCAAAGCCATTTTACTGGATTTGGATGATACGGAAGATCCGACCCACGGTGCTCAACAATTGATCCTTTTCAATGGGTATTATAACAATTATTGTTATTTGCCGCTTCACATCTACGAAGGCAAAAGCGGTAAATTGATTACCACGATTCTCCGCCCCGGCAAACGCCCAACCGGCAGCGAGATTATGATGATTCTGAAACGCATCATCGATCGCATACGAGAAGCCTGGCCGGAAGTAGGTATCCTTGTCAGAGGCGATTCCCATTTTGCATACAAGGAGCTTATGGATTACTGTGAGCACTTGGGGCTCAAATACATTTTCGGACTGACGACAAAAGACCCTATGGTGAAACAATCGGCCGGCCTTGTTAAACAGGCTGAAATGTTCTTTTTAAAAGATAAGCAGCCGGTAAAACTTTTCGGAGAGTTTACCTATCAGGCCAGTAGTTGGACCATACTCCGGCGGGTGATTTATAAAGCGGAACATAATGCGAAGGGTTCCAATCTCCGGTTTATTGTCACCAATCTGGAAAACAGGCACCGCAGTATGGTCTATAATCTAATTTATTGTGGCCGCGGTGCTATGGAACTGTTAATCAAAGAGCACAAGAATCATCTTCGCTCGGATAAGACCTCCTGTACCCGTTTTTTGGCCAACCAGTTCCGACTGTTTTTGCATAGTATCGCTTACGTGCTCCTGCATGCATTTCGTGAACAGTGT
>JAHJGX010000017.1 GCA_018824205.1 bacterium | reverse complement strand
TATACCTTCTTATGAATCCGATAAATGTCCGCAATGTGCGAATAGTATTCCACTGACTTCCCGGGGTCGTACAGGTAAAAAATGATCTTCTGCAATCTGGGCAGCGGAAGCAAAGGGAATAGCACCTATGTTCAGGACAATGGTCCGGCATTACTGATTGATCAGGGATTCAGCCTGAAAAATCTGCTGGTTCGCATGGAACTCGCAGGTCTTGATCCTGAACAAGTCGGAGCAATTCTGCTGACCCACGAACATTCCGATCATCTGGCCGGTGTCGGAATATTTGCCCGGCGTTATCATGTTCCCGTATATATTACATCTGTGGCTAAAAAGAAAATCCCGGAAAAAATTTTAAAAAATATACCTGTGGTTGAATTTACTTCCGGTGATGAACTGGAAATTGCCGAGATGAAGGTGAAAACGTTTCATATTCCTCATGATGCCGCCGACCCGATTGGTGTTGTAATTAACGGGAAAAATCATCGGATCGGAATTATGACGGATATCGGTAACGAAGTCCAGTACCTGCGGGAATACCTGAACAATCTGGATTTGCTGTTTTTAGAGTCCAATCATGATGTTTTTATGCTTGATAACGGACCATATCCCTTATGGTTGAGAAAGCGCATTAAAAGCCGTGTCGGGCACCTGTCCAATGAGCAGGCGGCGGCTGTTTTTAAACAACTGGCGCTCGATGGCCGCTTGAAGCACCTGATTCTGGCCCATCTCAGTGAACAAAATAATACACCGGATCTGGTGCTGGAACAATTTCGACGTCTGGTCGATAAATCAACAACCAGATTGCAAATGCATGTGGCAAATCAGCATAAACCGGGTCTGAAAATTAAACTGTAGGAAATAAAATGAAAATCCAATTCATTCTTGTGTTTTTGTTAAGTGTTACGATCGTTTTTGCGGGATCACTTTCCAAAAAGGGAATCGACGAGCTCAACCGAAAGGTTCAAATCCTTCCCGATGTGGCTGTCTCTCCTGATGATGTGGTTGTTATTGAGACCGATTTCGGTGAGATCGTTTTTGAATTTTTCCCCTACGTGGCGCCAATCCACGCCATGAATTTCAAGAAACTGATTACTGCCGGCTATTTCGACAGTACAACCTTTCACCGGGTGATACCGGGATTTATGATTCAGGGAGGCGATATTCTCAGTCGTGATGATAATATATACAATGATGGGACCGGCGGACCGGAGTATACGATTCAGGCGGAATTTGGGAAAAAACATGTTCGTGGTTCCGTGGCGTCTGCCCGGGCCGGTGACCAAGTGAATCCTGAAAAGCGCTCCAACGGCAGCCAGTTTTACATTTGTGTCCAGGATCAGCCCTATCTCGATAAAATGGGCTATACCGTGTTCGGGCAAGTTATCAAAGGTATAGACGTAGTCGATAAAATTGTCAAAGTGCGTCGAAACAGCCATGATCGACCGCTAAAAGATGTTATCATGAATCGTGTTTATATAAGTAAAAAAAGTAAAATCAAATTAGATTGAAAATGAAATCGAAAGTTGGAATAGCACTCGGTGGCGGCGGGGCCAGGGGATTGGCCCATGTCGGTGTATTAAAAGTACTGGAAGAAGAACGGATTCCCATTGATATCATCGCCGGAACTTCGATGGGTTCGATCATCGGGGCTATGTATGCCCAGCATCCGAACGTGAATGCGTTAATTCATAAACTGGAAACCTTTTTTTCGAGTCAGGATTATGACTCTCTGGGGCTGAAGTACATTGTTCCGAAAAAAGAACAAAATCCATCGTTTTTAAATCATCTGGTCAAAGATGTAACCCAGCGGATTGTGATCAATATAGCTCATTCGCGAACTGGTGTTATCAAAACAGAACGTCTTGCGGAAGCAGTGGCATTGCTGATCGATGATGGTGATATTGAAGACACCAAAATTCCGTTTGCTTGCGCCGCGTCGGATCTGAACAGCGGGCAGACAATTCTTTTTCAGAAAGGCAATATCCGTGAGGCCGTAACGATCAGTTCCAGTATTCCCGGTTTTATTTCTCCTCATAAATGGGATGGCCGCTACCTGACTGATGGCGGTGTGACGGCGCCGGTTCCCATTGATGAAGCCCGGGAAATGGGGGCTGATATTGTCATCGGTGTCAGTGTGGATGCCAATACGTTTAACGATCTGGATGATCCCAGCATTCTGGATATTATTTCAAGAGCGGACCAGCTGCGGGGAAAATATCTGACCCGCTTTCAGTTGTCAACGGCAGATATACAACTCCACCCGCGTATTGAAGATGCCCACTGGAGTGAGTTGCTGCGCTACCGGGAATTTATTGAATCAGGAGAGCGGGAAACCAAAGAGAAATTGCCGCAGATTCGTAACATTTTACGCAAGAAGAACTCTATAATCAGGAAACTGTTCTATTGAGTAAAGGTGAATTATGAAATTTAAAATTACTTTTTCGCTGCTGATTACCGTATTGGTGCTGCCGTTTGTGTTTGTTAGTGCAGAACCGGATATTCTGGAGATTGACTCCTATTTATCGACCGATGGTGTTTATGCCGGAGGCGAATTTCAAGTTGCGGTTGTCGTTCAGTTGCTTGAACCCTGGCACATCAATTCCGCAACACCGGAAGATGAGTTTGTCATCGCTACGGAATTGCGGATACCGGAATCGGGAGATTATAAAATTAGTAACATTTACTATCCGCCCCATAAAATGAAAACCTTTGCTTTTTACGACGAAGCGTTGGCAGTGTATGAAGGTGAAATTGTAATCATTGTGTCGGGTAAATTGTCCAAAAATGTTTCGGGTACTATTAATTTAAACGGCAGTTTGTATTATCAGGGCTGCAACGATCAGGTCTGTCTGCCACCGGCTGAAACCACATTCTCACTGGGAATCCCAATTCTGATTAACACGGAATCCGTTCAGTTTCAACATGAAGAATATTTCGGAGGAATTGTCACGAGCGATAAACCATCCTCTGATACCTTTGACGTCAGCAATTCCTTTGCCCAAAAGGGGATCATTGTAACGTTCCTGCTGATCTTTCTGGGCGGTCTGGGTCTGAACCTGACGCCCTGTGTCTATCCGCTGATCCCGATTACAATGAGCTATTTCGGTGGTCAGACAGCCGGAAAATCGGGAAAACGGCTGCTTCTGGCAATTCTTTACGTGCTTGGTATTGCGATTGTGAATTCAGCGCTTGGGACCTTGGCGGCATTAACCGGCGGATTATTGGGTTCGTTTATGACGAGCCCCATTGTATTACTGGTCATAGCCGGGATTCTAATTGCCTTGTCATTGAGCATGTTTGGAGTGTATGAATTTGGTGTACCGTCCTTTTTGATGAATCTGGGGGGCGGGAGCCGCACCGGCTATTTCGGTGCGCTGGTCATGGGACTGACCATGGGAATTGTAGCCGCGCCGTGTATTGGACCCTTTGTTATCGGTCTTTTAACCTATGTGGCGTCGACGGGTAACCCGTTTATTGGCTTCAGTATGTTCTTTACACTATCTCTGGGTCTTGGAATTCCGTTTATCTTTCTGGCTTTCTTTTCCAGTAAAATTGATAATCTGCCGCGTTCCGGTGAATGGATGGTGGGTGTTCGGATTATTTTCGGGCTGATCTTAGTGGGCATGGCACTCTATTTTGTCCATCCGCTGATTCCGGAAAATGCGTATTCCATTTTGTTTCCGGTATATATGATCGGATCGGGTGTTTATTTACTGATTTTCAATAAATCAGGGGAGAACACCAAAGGTTTTCTGATATTTAAAAAAATAATCGTCATCGCGGCCATTATCCTGGGTACCTGGTTTCTGAAACCCAATAGCACATCTGCAGAAGAGATGGCCTGGCAACCCTATCAGGAAGATATTTATAGCACTGCGATTAAGTCCGGCAAACCAATTATCATCGATTTCTATGCTGACTGGTGTATCCCCTGTAAGGAGATG
>JAHJGX010000138.1 GCA_018824205.1 bacterium | reverse complement strand
TCTCCTCCTATTTTTCTCGTTATGATGTTCCAGCGTCGCAGCAATTAAACCGTTTAAACGGTTCAGGGTGGACCTATGTTGCCGATAATCCCACGAATAAATTCGTGGGTTATTCTTATTTCCCATACCACGATCCACTATTGGCACCTTCGGCTCCTGGGTGCCATTGGTGGATTTATTTCCAGTGTTGGCGTCATAACATTCAAAACAGTTGAAATGGTAGAGAAAATATAAGCATGTTCCCATGATGAGGTTTTCCTAAAAGTTTCATATTCATGTCATCCTGAGTGAAAGCGAAGGATCTCTTGAGAGGAAAAGGAGATGTTTCGGCTCCGCTCAACATGACCGGTTTGGGCTAAACGGTTACTTTTGGGACAGCCTCTTATTCTTTTCATCTACGCCACCGGCTCCGCCGCTTTCGCTTTGATCTTCGCCTCGATCACATTCGCCAACTTCGGATAGCGCCGGAAATACCAGTCTTCAACTTCTTTGATATCGTCATCATTCAGATTGTACATCTGATACACCAGGCGGTCGATTTCAAGCTGTTCGTTGGTCATGTAATCGTATTTATCATTCTTTTTTTGTCTATCAATAATTGATTTTACAATTTCTTCAATCCCATTTATTTTAAAAATAATTGGGATAATTTTTATTGAATCTATCTCTGCTGACACTGTATGTTGAATATAGGATCGATAGATAAATAAAATGAATCTCGAATTAAATATTCCAAGATTGTGATAAATCCTATTTTTAATAAAAATAAATGCACTTTCCTTATCAAATGGTCCTTTTGAAGACAACCTGAATGTTGGTGAATAAATTCCTCGAGAGGAAAATGTAATTCCTGTTTTATAATAATAATCGGGATTATCATGCCGGTGGCCTACAAGTTTCTTCATATTATCGACACTGGTCTTTCGCCAATCAATATAATAATCTGTCTGTACAAAATATTTTGGAAGCCATCCCTCTTCTGCATCTGAACTACCGCCTTTATCGTACGGTACTAAATATTTTCCATCAAATCGATTCTCATCAAAACCATCAAGTTTTTCAGTATCAGTTAGAGAATTCATTTCCGATTCAAAAAGGACTAATTTAGGGTTGAATTTTTTATAGGAACCTCTAGCAAATCCCTTTTTGAAAATATATGAATAATTATCACCGGTCGTTAATCCATGTTTTACTTGCGCAATATCACCAAGTTTATAGAATTCCAATTCCTTCCCATTGAAATCAATTTGATAGAAAGGGAGTTTATCTGTGTCGCTAATGTTGAGATGTTGATTTCCTACATCTCGCATTAATCCGAAGAGTTTGGGGCTGGCGATAAAGAAGGAGTGATTAGAGAAGCGCGGAATCAGTTTCTGGCGGTAGGCAAAGATCGCGAATTCCCGGTTGGATTCTATGGTATATCCGTCCCTGGTCTCATCGCAGGATTCACGTTCGATGAGCAGTTCAAAGGCCGCTTCCAAATCTGCTGAATCCCAGCGGTCACCGTTGTGGATTTTCAGGGGTGAGAAATCGGCTGCCAGGAGCCAGTTATCGGCCTCGTTCTCGATTTTCAGCCTGGGTTTTATCCGTTTTACGAAGGTATAGACGCCGGTATTCACGGTGGCGGCAAAGACGTCCGGCGGCAGGGAGATCAGATACTGGACATCCACCTCTTTCAGCAGAATATCCCGCAGGTTTTTGTGGGAACGGATGGTTTGCCAGGTATCGCTCATGATGTAACAGAGCGTCCCGCCGGGTTTCAGAATTCTCAGACCCAGTACCGTAAACACACCATAAGAATCTTTACTCTGCACACCGAATTCCTTCCGGATTTCGTCTTCGACTCTGACACCGTACGGCGGATTGGCAACGACTATATCAAAACCACCGTTCTGGATAATAATATCAAAGAAGTCCAGACCCCAGTTGAACTTTTCCGAGAGTTGACCGGCGTTTGTCAGGACCGTTTTTATTTCTTCTATTTTATTACGATGGGGGTTGGTCAAATCCAGTTTTTTTTGCCTGGATACTTCATTTTCGGCAAAAAGCCCGCGCTGTCCTTCAATATCCGCAATTCTTCGCTCCTGTTCTTCGACCAGTTCATTCAGGAACCAGATCAGGATATCGGTTTTCATGGCTGCCATCCGGGCTTTCGATTTTGTCTTTTCAGCCTGAGTTGTGAGAGTGCTATGTTTGGCTTTCAGCTTACCAAATTTATCGATCAGATCGAGTTCTTTCTGACTGGTCTTAATCCGTTTTTCCACATTGTAGGAGTAACCGGCAACTTTCGACACCAGCGAATTACCACAGAGAATATGAAAATCGAGATTAGGCAGTGGCGGTACATCGACAATGTCTTTGGCGTCCAGATCAACGATCAACGACAGCCAGAGGCGCAGGTGGGATAGTGCAACAGCCCGTTCCTGAAAATCGACGCCATAGATGCAGCATTCAATGATTTCCTTTTTCAAGTCGTAGCGATAATTGAAAGATTCCGGTTTTTCCGGTTTAATGATCCGATCAATGATTTCGACGATTTCCACAATTTTCAGCAGAACACCTACAGGATAAGCGCCGGAACCTACCGCCGGATCGACAATCTTCACATCCAGCAATCGTTGCCGTATCGCTGTTAATTGCATATTGGAGAGGTCTTTTGTACTCAACTTATAAATCAATTCCCGAATATGACAGCGTGGAATGTCTTTCAGGTTGGTTGCCAGATCGTTCAGCAGAGATTGTTTGACCATAAAGGCAACGATAAATTTTGGAGTATAATAGGAACCGGTTGCCCGGCGCGGATCGGGAATATCCTCAAATTCTTTACTTTCTAATCCGAGGACAAGGCGTTCGAAAATGGTGCCCATCATTTCCGGATCAATGGCGATTTCCTTTTCAAATTCCGTATCTTCCCGAACGGTAAAATTGTAATGCTCGAAGAGGCCGTTGATTATGGTTTCAAAAGCGTGGTTGGAGATTTTCAGATTCTTTTCACTATCGGAAAACTCAAACAGCCCGCCATTCAGAAAGGGGACCTGTTCAAAATCCTTATGCCGGTAATCCGGCACTGCTAATTTTTGAAACAGGGGCAGGATGAAATCATGGTAGTAATTTCCATTACCAAAGTGGTCCAGGTTATTTACAATAAACAGGAGATCGCAGTTCAGGTAGCCTTTTTTCTGAATAAAATAGAGAAAGAAAAGCCGGTTAAAAATGGTCTGGGTATGTTCATCGGCATCTATCTGGTTCAATCTGTTCTCTTTCATCAGGAGATCGCGGAAACCTTTATAATATTCTACAAAGTCTTTGTAGAAATCCCGGCTGACAGCCTCGACATCAAAAGCCTGATCGCATTTAAACTGAACCTTGCCGGCTGACTCGTCACCATCCAGTATCAGCAGTGCCAGGCGATCACCGGCAGTGCGCAAACGTTCATTTGGACCTATGACAAAGCGCCGGAACGGTTGCAGGCGAAGTTTGAATTGATCCTGACCCTTCTTGATAGGACGCAGGTTTGTGAAGTGGCATTCACTGCAATCGGAATCGGTGAAGACAACCATATTGGTCTGGTAATACGTTGAAAGTTGCTCTATCACTGGCCGCTCGGTACCTTTTAACAGTTTATTCAGAGAACAATGAATAACCTTGAATTCATTCTGTTCTGCAATAATATCTGCCGAGATTACCTCTTCCCGGACTTTATCTGAAATAGCACTCATTACCGATCCGGAAGATGGCGAGAAATTCATACGCTCGACGAATAACTTCTTGAGGTCGCTAACAGAACGAAGCTGTTCCAATTGTTCACGAAGGCTCATAACAATACCTTGGAATTATATTTTGAGACCGGGACAACATTTTCTGTTATCCACTCATTATTTGTGAAATGGTCAAAGATGAAAACATCTTTATGTTGATCAATTGCCTGTTGGTATAATCCAGCCAATTGACCTTTCGGACTAATGTATAGAAATAGAAATCGATCGTAATTTTTCAACAGATAGTCATTTCGTTTTTTAGCTGTATGCCGATCCGTTCCCTTCTCGGATTTCCACAGTGAAACTATTAAAAGTTTCTCGTTTTCATAATCAGCCTGAAGGTAAGCAGGAATTTTAAAATGGTCAATACCTTGCGCCGGGAAGTAAATGATATTCGAAGGCATTTCAGGTGTATGCATTCGCAAGGCTTTACGTTCAAGCGATGAATGCCAACCACTGATAAACGTAAGCGGAAGTTGCATCACTGATTGAAGGAATTCAATGCCGGAAGCGATGAGGGATATGGGAACACTGCGAGAGCAGAACAAACAAACGGGTTGTTTATCCAAAAGAGAGAGCTTGCCTATAAAATAATTAGGTTTTTTTACCATAGTCGCGATTAACAGTAATTGCAGAATAAACGAAATATATTAATTAAATTCGAATCAAAGAACAAATTAAGATTATTACTGATTTTCTGTGGTAACTAAAAATCTTTTGGATATGATACTGCCGTCTATTTTTTATTTCTCTCGTTCAGTGGTTGCTCCAGGACGAATAAAAATGAAAGCGGCTAAATGAAAAAATATCTGCGAAGCACAATTCCTTAGCCAGTGTCTGTCTATAAAGTCAACTCAAAGTCTTTCATAGAAATATCCACAAAACCCGTTTAGTCCCGATTCTCGGGACGGAAACGGGTTTATGGACAGACTTTAGTCAGAAATAATCTCGTAATAGATTACTTACCGGCTTTTCCTTGACAATTATCCCTGCTTTAATTAGTTTCAATGCACTTTTGAAGTGGTTGTCAAATATAGAAACACAGGAGGGTTAGTTGGCTATAAAAGAGTTTAAACCATTTGTTCCGGCAGAAACCGAAATGAAGGAATTTACCCTGAAAGCCCTGCTTTTAGGTTTAATTCTAGCGGTAGTACTGGGAGCTGCGAATGCATATCTGGGTCTGAAAGCCGGAATGACGATTGCAGCTACCTATCCGGCAGCCGTTATCGGTATGGCTGTCCTAAAACTTTTCAAAGGCACGGTTTTGGAAGAGAACTTTGTCCGTACCGTCGGTTCGATTGGCGAATCCATCGCTGCCGGCGCAATCTTCACAATTCCAGCGTTTTTCATCGCAGGAATCTGGCCGGAATTTTTCACGGTCGGCAATTTTTTAACGTCCACCGCGATTATGATTGTTGGCGGTGTTTTGGGAATTATGTTTGTTGCCCTGCTGCGCCGGGTAATGGTTGAGGATGCGGAATTGCCGTTTCCCGAATCACGGGCAGCGGCTGAAATTCATAAAACCGGCCGTTCCGGCGGAACCGGTTCGAAATTTCTCTTCGGCGCTATGGGCATGGGAGCTCTGATTCAGATGCTGGGTCAGTTCAAACTGTTCGCGACCCGCTGGGAGCATT
>JAHJGX010000137.1 GCA_018824205.1 bacterium | reverse complement strand
GTGTATGAGTAGTGGCGGACTTCGAAGCACTTTCTTGTCAAGTTACACTGAACTTGAAGCGAGGCAGAATGCTCGAACACTCTACAAACCCCGCCATTACTTATACACGATGTTGGGCGGTCGTTATTGTTCATACACCGTTATTGCAACATTTCCTTTTTTATGTCCATTGTCAACATACCTATGCGCTTCAACAATGTCATCTATTGAATAAGTCCTATCCAAAATGGGTTTTAGTTTATTTCTTTCAATCAAGTCTCTAAGAAATAATAAATCTTCTTCTTCTATTTTTGGAAGACGAGAGTTGTTTACAAAAACACCATTTTTCTTTAATAATCTTCTACAGTGGGCGTGTTTTGATTTCATCACTGCATCATAAACTATGTCGTATTTATCATCTGTTTTTGTGAAATCTTCTTCTGTGTAATCAATCACTTTGTCTGCTCCAATTGATTTTACCAGTTCGATATTCTTTGAACTACAAACAGCGGTGACCTCTGATCCATAGTACTTAGCCAGTTGTATGGCGTATGTTCCAAGACTTCCCGAGGCTCCATTTATCAATATTTTCTGGCCATCCCTAATATTTGCTTTTTGTAGGTTTTTTAACGCTGTAAGTCCTCCGGCCGGGATAGTTGCGGCTTCTTCATAGGATAAATTCTCAGGTTTTAAGGCAACCAGTCCTTTTCTTTGCTGAGTTCCTTCATTAACTTTTTCAGGTAAGCATTTGTATTCAGCATAACCTCCTAAGCCAAAACCAGTTAATGCAAATACCTTATCATCTTTCTTGAATGATTTTACATTTTTCCCAACGGATTCAATTACACCAGATATTTCCAGTCCAAGTATTAAATTTTTCTTAGGTTTGAATAAGCCAAACATAAGTCTTACCAAAAATGGGTCGAATCTTCTAATGCGAGTATCCCCTATATGTGCAGTGGTTGCATATACTTTTATTAAAACCTCATTATCTTTAGGATTAGGTTTTTTCACTTCCTTAATCTGGAGAACTTCAGGTGGTCCGTATTGTGTACAAATAACTGCTTTCATTTTTATTATTTATTCCAATGTTCAGGTTTTATCGGTTTTATTGCTGCCCAACGTCTTGCGGATAAAAGAAGTTGCCGAAGGCAATTTGGGGAAATCTTTAATTTCCCTTTTATCCGCTGTTAGGCGAAGCTGGCACTTCTCAGTTAACTCAAAAATTTAGTGTAGAACCATGTTCAAGTAAAAAAACCTTTTCCTTTAAATGATAATTTTGAATTATTTTTCCCATTTTTTCAGGTGGTTCTTCTAAAGATGTACCACTTATTTTAAAAGTTCCCCAATGAATCGGAATAACAATATCACATTTAAGCTTTTTAATAGCTTCCGGAACATCATCTGGAGCCATATGTCTTTCTCTCGTCATTTTAGTAAAACCTGGAATAAACCACAAACGAGGATAATAATCACCAATAGGTAAAAAGGCCAAATAAATATTAAACTTTTCCCCTATCATTTTCATTTCTTCAAATAATCCTGTATCCCCCGTAAAATATATCGTTTTACTTCCTTCTACGATATATCCTGAAGATTTTGAGAATATGTGTTTTGCTGGTACAGCAGTTATTTTAAGCTCTTTTATTCTAGTATTTTCCCACCATGAGAGTTCTCGTACATCTGCAAACCCAAGATTTCTTATCCTATCTCCGAGCCCAGAAGAAATTATTATTGGTATATTTTTACTAAATTTTCTTAAAGTTGTTTTATCTAAATGATCTGAATGCTCATGAGAAATTAAAATAAAATCTATTAAAGGAAGTTTGTCAAAAGTAACACCTGGCAATTGTTTCCGCTTGCTTAATCCAAAATTAATTTTATCGGTTAATACCGGGTCAGTAAGGAAATAAGCAGCACCTAATTTTACAAGAACAGTAGCATGACCAATATAAGTTACTGAATTATTTCCATCTATTTGTTGTACGACATTAAAAGATTCATTGTTCATGTCCTTATTTTCCAAAGAGAATAAATAAATAAAAACAAAGCCAACAATAAATAATAGAAAAAACTTTAACATTCAAAATCTCTCCCTTGTATTAAGTGCCAATTTCGCCTAACGTTAGTGTATATATAAGAGTAGACATATATACACTTTAGCTTGAGTTTGAGGTAGACATATTCTCCCATTTTCACTGTATATGTCTACCTGCTTCCGAATTCTTATTGATTCCGGTTTTTTTAAACATTTTCACACCGATTTTGCTCCTGGTTAGCCATTTTCTTACCGGGAAGTTATTCTTATCAAAGTAGTTATGCAAATGTTTTTCTCATCGTTATGAGGCCGCTTGCAGACTTCGCTGCATTATTCCGATTTACATTTTGAATTCAGAGTTTTCCATTGCGTCAGCATGCTGATCAGAATAATCGCTGCAAATGCCAATAGATAGCTTACGAATCTCTCCGAAATGATACTGTTTAGCCCTGGTATATTTTTCCAGATTATGGTACTTAACGATCCTGTTAACATTCCGCCGATAGCAGCCTCTTTCGTTATCTTTTGCCAGTAAATAATGCATAACAACACCGGCCCAAAACTGGCGCCCAGCCCGGACCAC
>JAHJGX010000136.1 GCA_018824205.1 bacterium | reverse complement strand
CTTCGGGGATTTCGGTGGCTTACAAGAACGTTTTTTCTCGGATTCGATCACTTCCAGTTCTTTCACCTTAAGAACGAATATCTCATTAATGGCTTCAATGGCTCGGGCCGATAGTCGTTTTCTAATGGTCACAAAGAGCGAGGAATCAAAGCAGGGCTTCAACTGATAACTGGAATAACCTAAAAAATACTGCAAATAAGGGTTCTCCTGGATCTCTTCGATGGTATCTTCGTCACTCATTTGTTTGAAGTGTTTGATAATCAATGCGCCAATAGCAACCCGCGGCTTGATTGACATACGCCCAAAATCTTTGCTCATCTTCTTGGTATATTTTCCAGCCAGGTCGTCCCAGGGTATCATTTTTGCTAATCGTATCCATTTATTGTTGGGATCAAGTCGGCCAGAAAAAGGCAGTGTGAATTGAACTATCTCGGTTTGATAGGGATTATCAAAATTGACCATTTAGGGCTCCAAATTGTTATTACAAATGCAAGGGTTTTGATAAAAATCGCCCTAAATGTATGCATTTTTACCTTAAAAGTCAAGACATAAATAATTGTTTATACAGTTAGTTATATACTTTTTCAGGAAGCCCTAATTACGCCAATTCACGCGAATTACTTTTTTTATTTTTAGTTTAATTCGTGGAATTCGCGGACCATCCTCTTATATTTTAGACTTTTTTCTCCAAAATATCACAAAACATTTTTATCCGCTAATTATGCTAATTTACGCTAATTACTTTTTTATTTATTTTCGTGCAATTCGTGGAATTCGCGGACCATTCTCTTATATTTTAGACTTTTTTTACCGAAATATCACAAAACATTTTTATCCGCTAATTACGCTAATTTACACTAATTACTTTTATAGTCCGTCAAGAGCCGGATCTATCGATTTTTTAAATCTATATATTTTCGGGAACCGCCTTGCCTGCCCCGTCTCAAAGAGATCCTCCCAGGGAGTCCTTCGTGACCTTTGGGATAGCGACGAAGGAGCGTATCGGGGGCCGGTTATACCGGTGATAAGGGCTTTTTTCATTTAATCCTTTTGTCCACGAATGACACGAATTAGCACGAATTTTTTTGTTTTCATTTTTCTCTTTGCGCCTTGGCCTGCCTGGCCCGACCTATCGGGACCTGTCTGCGTGAGGATACGCACAGGCAGGCGCAGACAGGCGCCGGACATGTAAATCGGGGATGCCGTGGACGATGTAGCCTTTTTTATTTACCACCGAAGACACCTAAATACACCGAATGTATTCTTATTGTTTTTTGTAAGTATAAAATCGTTTTTCATGTTTTCGGTTATGCCGTCCTGCCTGCCCCGCCTGCCCAGTAACGAAGTGTATTTGGGTAGCAAAGCGTATCGGGGGCCGGTTATGCCGGTGATGAGGACTTTTTTAATCATAAACTACGAATTCCTTTTTTAACTACGAATTTCGCGGATTACACTAATTATTTTTTATTTATTTTATTTTTAAATACAATCTCTTTGGGTTCTGCGATCTCTGTAAGATAAATTTTCCTTGCTACTTTGTGACTCGATGAAGAATAGCTGCAAGGTTAGTAAGAACAAGTTTCGATTTCATTAATTTTAAATAATTGTTTATCGCCTGTTATCAATGTGGCGCTGAAGTTATATGCAGAGCCGGCTATAATTGCATCGGGCAGCTTTATGGAATATTTTTTCCTTAATGTAATAATTGTTGTAATAAGGTTTTCGTCTTCATAGTCTAAATTTACTATTTCAACCCTGTTTAAAAACTTATCAAAAATAGATTTATCGGCATCTGACAGCTCCGGAAATATTAGAAACTCAAGGCATGAAATAACAGAAACACCAATCCATTCTGCGTTATATAAAATGTTATTTAGTTTGCTATTTTTCTGTCGAAGTAGAAATACTATTGCGTTTGTATCTAATAGATATCTATTCCCATTCATTTCTCAGGTCTCTTTGCTGTTTTACCGCATCTCCATGCCATTCAAGTTTACCGGATAAATCTTTGAAATCATACTTTTTCTTCGATTCATGTGGCAGAATTAATATTTCGACTTCATTCTTTGCGAAACCATGGGGAATAGTGAGAACAACTTTATTGTTTTTAATTTTTTTTATTTCCCTTAAAGCTTTCATTATACCCTCATTATTTGTCTTATATAAGTTATGGAATTTCTTGTTTAAAGTCTATTTTCTTTTAACAACGGGCGCTAAGGTTTTTTCCGTTTGCGGTATTTTCTGGGCTTTACCAAATAGTTCGCTGGTGGATGCCTGGTAGAATTTGGTCTTTAATCCTACCTCTTTTATTGCTTCTAGAAACCGCAGAAAACCAACACCGTCAACTTCTGCTGTGTATTCAGGTATTTCAAAGGATACCTGGGCATGACTTTGAGCGTCAAGGTTATAGATTTCATCAGGTGCGGTTTTTTCTAATAAACAATTCAAATTACTGGAATCCGTCAGGTCGCCGTAATGCAGGTAAAGTTTTTTACCGTAAACTTCCTTATCATTAAACAGATGGTCGATTCTGCCGGTATTGAATGAACTGCGGCGGCGGATGATTCCATGGACTACGTAGCCTTTTTCAAGTAATAATTCAGTGAGATAGGAACCGTCCTGGCCGGTTATGCCGGTGATAAGGGCTTTTTTAATCATAAACTACGAATCCTTTTTTAACTACGAATTTCGCGGATTACACTAATTATATTTTTTTCTTTTTAGTGAAATTCGTGTAATTAGTAGTTGTTAATGAATCTTCCATATTTGAGGGATGTTTCATCGAAGTTGCCTAAGAAGAACCTTTTAACTACGAATTATACAGAGATTTTTTAACTACGAATTTCGCAGATTACACTAATTATATTTATCTTTTTTTCGCGTAATTTGTGTCTCGTAGAGACTTCGGAGTAATTAGTAGTTTGATTATTTTTCATTGATAAAGCGTTCATTAAATAATTGAATTAAAGATGATTACCTAATTATTTTGCTTTTAAAAATTCGTCAACTGTTAAACCGCTTTTTCTTATTAATCCTCTTAATAATCCTGGAGCCAGTTCTTTATGATTTGGAATTGACAGCGTTGACCTCATTTCGTGATAAAGTATTATATGACTACCTGTTTGGTGATCTATGGAATATCCGAATTTCTGAAAAACCTTTACGGCATCTTTTCCTGAGATATTTGATAATATTCCCATTTAGACCGCCACTTCACCCAGGAAGATCTCCTGTCTTTTTCCCGGAACAGTTCTTTTATGTTTCTTCTCCACAAAAAGCCATCCTTTAATTGCATCTTTTATATTTTTCAATGCTTCATCAAGTGACTTTCCCTGGCTCATACAGCCAGTTAGCTCCGGAACGTCTACTACGTATCCTTTGTATTCGCTATCATACGTAATTATTACTGTATACTTCATTTTTCTTCCCTTTCATTTTTTCTCACTAAGATTTTTTATTATTTCCTGTCCGCTGATTACACGGAATATTTTTGTCCGCTAATTACGCTAATTTTCACTAATTATTTTT
>JAHJGX010000135.1 GCA_018824205.1 bacterium | reverse complement strand
TATTCTTCATAACATATCTCTTTTGCACTATACCAATCGGCTATAGCTTCGTCGTTATAGTTATACTCTCTCATAATCATTTTTTGCCGTTCAAAGTCACGATTCAGGCTGTCGAGTTTGCCCAGCATTCCGCGGTATTCGTCTTCCAGTTTTTTCGCTTCCACATCTAGTTTCCGCTGGGCCTCTTTGGCTTCTTCAAATTCCGCTAGGATGCGATCCGAATTGACGTACCCGATCTTGACGTTCTGAGCAAGCAGATTTGCTGAGCACATTACAAGCAAAACACTAATCATTATCAACGTAAATTTTTTCACTGTTTCCTCCGTATGTTAAAATGGCATTCCAAAAATAAAGTGGGTTTTCCACCCTTCGGGTTGACCATAACCCGTATATCCCTCAGGATCGATATCATCAAAACCATAACCGAGATCCACACCGATCATACCCAGTGCGGGCATGTAAAACCGGACACCGAATCCGGCCGATCGCCTCAAATTAAACGGGTCTGTGGTTTTCAGATCCATCCATGTATTTCCGGCTTCGGCAAATAACAGACCATAAATAGTAGGATTTTCAGAAATTGGCACCCGGTATTCTAATGTGTATTTGAACATGGCTTCACCCCCCCAGTACGAGTAGCTACTGCCGGTTGCGTTGTTTGGAACCGGGCTGATGGCATTGTCGTCATACCCACGCAAGGCCGTACCGTAGACCATGCCGGCCCCTCCCATGATAAATCGCTCATCCGGCGGGATGATTGAATTTTCCCTGGTTTTCTGGATAATGCCCAGTTCGACGTGATTGTACAGTACCAGTTTCCAGAACGTCGGTGTGTAATAATCAAGGCTAAAAAGGTTTTTGACAAAGTGTTCGGTTCCGCCTAGAAACCAGCCGGCCAGGGTGGCAGTCCAGTTTAAAACCGATCCCTTGGTTGGGAATTCCGGGGCGTCTCGGCTGTCTCGCGAAATAACCTGTGTCAGACTGACATTGGTTGTTTTATCCTGTCCCAGAAGTACCCTTTGCAGGTAGTCTGCATCCAGGTTGAAATACTCTTTTTTCGATGCGGCAAACATCCAGGTGCCCCTGAAATAATTATCGGGCCATCGAAAACGACGTCCCCAGCGTAACGAACCGCCCCGCTGTGTCAAATCATAGGGATAATAATAGTAACTGCTGCTGTAACCGCGTTCGGTGTAAAACAGACTGGCGCCAACAAGATTGGGCGAATCAAACAGCCAGGGATCGGTATAACTGATCGAAGCAGATTTGTAAGCATTTGTCTGAGTTCCGTAGATGCTGTAGTTCGTGCCCTGCTGGTAGCTGACTTTCAATTGCTGGCCCCGGCCGCGAAAATTATTAAACTCGATACCGCCACCGCCGATCAGTCCATAGGTTTGACTGATACTGAAAGACAGGTTTGCCCGGTCCGAAGATTTTTCTTCGACGGTTATTTCAACATCGACTTCATCGTCGCTGTAGGGCACGATATCGGGAACAACATCGCTGAAATAATTCATGATAAAAATTTCACGCTGGCTGCGAATCAAGGCTTCACGGCTGAAAATATCACCGGGATATATTTTTAATTCTCTGCGGATAACGTTTTCATGGGTCCGGTCGTTTCCGACGATGTTGATTCGGCCGACCGAAACCTGGTGGTTTTCCGTGATATTGAGTAACAAGTCGATCTCATCTTCACTGACCGGGATTTCCTGGGGAACGATGTTGAAGTAGAGATAACCGCGATCCATATACAAGCCGTTCAAACGGTCATATACCGCCATTTGGAGATCCTGTTTGTCGTAATAATCACCGGGTTTAATTCCTAAAACCAGGCGGAGCTGCTCTGTTGTGAATAGAATATTGCCGCTGAATGTTATTTCCCGGAATTTATAACGCGGACCTTCATACAGTTCCAGGTTCAGGTAAAGGTGTTTATTATCTTCTGAATAGTGAATACTGTCACTGACAACCTCGAAATCCCGATAACCTTCTTTATTATAAAAATCGACCAGGAGATTTTTATCTTCATCGTATTTATCGCTTTTAAACTCACCAATTTTCAGAAGCCAGAGGTTTCTCTGTTTGGTCTCTTTCAGGATCCGTCGCAAGCGGCCCTCACTAAACTGTTCGTTATTTTCGAAGCGGACCTCTTTAATCCGGACTTTTTTACCCTCTTTTATATGAAATGTGAGGTTCTGCAGATTTTCCGCCGCACCGGGAGTAATTTCTTCCGTGACTTCGGCGAGCAGAAACCCGTCTTCCTTATAGAGGTCTAAAATTTTACGTTTGCTTTCGCTGATCAGGGCGGGAGAGAGAACCTTTCCGCTGATGATATTCAGTTCCTCATCGAATTTTGATTTTCGTACCTTTTTATTACCTTTGATTTCGAATTTATCGAGCCGCGGATATTCTTTCACTTCAATAATCAGGAAAAGACCCATATCGGTCGATTTGTCCATGTAAATCTGTATGTCGGAAAATATCTTCAGCTTCCAGAGTTTTTTAATGGCGTCCGGGATATCATCAAAGATAATTTCTTTACCCTCCATGATTCCGGCTTGAACTTTAATGCTGTTTTCGGAAATGCTTTCATTACCTTTTACCGCCACACCGAGAATTTTTAATCGCTGGGTTGACTGGGCCATTGCCTGACTGATAAATAATATACCTAATAGGATGAGAGTATACAGAATGGATCTAATTTTCATTGAGAATTTGTTCCTGTTTTCCTGTTAATTTGGTCACTTGTTCGGCCAAAACGTCTTTCACGATTCTGATAACTCTCAACAGCCTCTAAAAGTTCCGCAATTCGGAACGCGGGCCAGTATACCGGGGTCACAAAGATTTCCGTATAGGCCAGCTGCCATAGCAGGAAATTACTGATACGCATTTCGCCACTGGTTCGAATTAAGAGGTCGGGATCGGGCTTCCCGACGGTATAGAGATAATTCGAGAACATTTCATCGTTAATTGACTCAATGGTGAATTTACCGTTTAGGACATCTTTGGAAATGGCTTTTACCGCGTCGATAATTTCCTGACGGCTTCCGTAACTCAGGGCCAGGTTCAGGTTTAAACCGGTATTGTTTTTTGTTTTGTCTACGCCCTCAAGCAATCCCTTTCGGGTACCGCGTGGCAGATTATTAAGGTATCCCATCAGTGTAAAACGGACATTATTTTTATGCAGTTCGTCAACTTCATTTCGAATACTTTTCAGGAGCAAACTCATCAAAGCAGAGACTTCGGATTTGGGCCGCGACCAGTTTTCCACTGAAAATGTGTAAAGTGTCAGGACTTCTACGCCCAGACGACCGCACTCGCGAACAACCTCGCGGACCGAATTGATACCTTCGTTATGACCGGCTACGCGGGGAAGTCCACGGTCCTTGGCCCAGCGCCCATTTCCATCCATTATTATAGCAATATGACGGGGAATGTGGCCCCTTGAAAGAATATTTTGCCTTAATATGTTTATTGTATCGTCTGATTTTGTCATAAATGTACTTTAAAAATAGCTTACGGAAGTTAATTTCAATCCTCTATAAAGTCAATGGAAAACAGTTCTATTTACTGACGGGAATTTTGTTATTGACATTGGATTTAACAGTCGTTCGATAAAAATGAATCATGTCTGCCGGATTTCGTCATAAATTGTCCATTTGTTGAAAATATTCCCAAATTTGGCAACGCACAGATAAAGAAATCCAATTCTCTATCAGTTTTGAAAATTCCTGTTGTATTAATATCAGAGGCTGACTATATTTGTCCGCATATGAGAAAGAATAAACGTCGAATAAGTACCTCAGTTATCCGGATGGTTTGAAAGGCATAAGCATGGTATCGGGAGTAATTTTATGAACAGCAGAATATTAATTGCTGATAATGATCGCGAAATCCGGGAATCATTGGCAAGCATATTAACTGAGAATGATTTTATCTGCATCAAGGTTAGTGATGGTGATGAGGCTATCCGGAAAATTAAAGAAGATAATTTTGATATTCTGATTGTGGATATAAAACTGCCCAAATGGGATGGAATTCAGGTACTGGATAAGGTAATCAAAATAAGTCCGAAAACCATGACGATGATGATCACCGCTTCGGCAACCGTTGAAACGGCAATCGAAGCACTACGAAAAGGCGCGATTGATTATCTGACTAAGCCACTCGATTATAATGATGTCGTTGTACGTGTCAAGAAAATGCGTAAACTGCAACAGATTCTGCTGGAGAATCAATATTTGAAGCAGGAGATTCATTCTAAATACAATCAGAACCTGATCATCGGCGAGAGTTCGGCCATGCAGAATGTCTATACGATGATCAATAAAGTAGCGCATTCATCATCAAATATTCTGATTACCGGGAAAAGCGGGACCGGCAAGGAGCTGGTTGCCCGGGCCATTCATCAGAACAGCCCGCGGGCAGAAGCCCCTTTCATACCGATTAATTGCGGAGCCATCCCTGAGAATCTCTTTGAAAGCGAACTGTTTGGATTTAAGAAGGGCTCATTCACCGGTGCTATTATGGATAAAGACGGCGTCTTTCGGGCAGCCAACGGCGGGACACTTTTCTTGGATGAAGTAGGTGAAATACCCGTTCATATTCAGGTCAAACTCCTGCGCGCTATTGAGGAAAAAGAGATCAAACCAATCGGCAGTCCGTCGTCATTAAAGGTCGACGCCCGGATTCTCTCGGCAACGAATAAAGACCTGTTGAAGGAGATCGAAGAGGGGAATTTCCGCGAGGATTTATACTATCGATTAAATATCATCGATATCCATTTGCCCTCACTCAGCGAACGCCGTGACGATATTCCGCCGTTAGTCAATCATTTCATCAGTAAATACAACCAGGAACTCAAACGGAAGGTTCTGGGTGTCGATAACGAGACCATGAAAGTGCTGATGAATTACAAGTGGAAAGGCGAAGTCCGGGAACTGGAAAATGTCATCGAGCGGGCCGTGTTGCTGTGCGAAAGTGAATGCATTACCCTGAGGGATCTGCCGCCCCATGCTTTCACGGGTATCTCCATGGAATACGCGGACGATCTGAAAACATCGGTTCGCAATTTTGAGAAACAGCATATTCTGTCGATTCTCAAGCGGGTTGATAATGATAAAAACAAATGCGCTGAAATCATCGGAATCGGTCTGTCTTCCCTGTATCGTAAAATCGATGAACTGGGCATAAAACTGTAGCATCTGAACATTACCAATTCATTTTATGCAATTTTTCCTTGATTTACAGAGTGTGTAAATATATATTGAAACCATGGAAATTTGGTTCAAATACTTTTGTGTTTTACTAAATACTGAGGCAATAAGAATATTATTTTTATAGAAATGATACTTAGCCTGCATTATTCATAAACAGATTGAAGTATAGAGATTCCGTTCAGTTTTTGTTCAACAAGACAATTTTATGATTTCTGAAGGGCTATTGCTGTTATTATGCCCACATCAGGCAGTGAAAACTCATCAAACAACACTAAGGG
>JAHJGX010000016.1 GCA_018824205.1 bacterium | reverse complement strand
CGATATTTCTGATAAATACCTTGCGAAGAAAAAGAGCAAATCGACGCGCAAATATCGCTCCGTTAAAACTGTCCTTTTAATTATCTTCATACTGTTTGCGGTTTTCGGAGTTCAACTGTCATGGTTAATGGACCCGCTTCCGATTCTCTGGCGTTCTTTCGGAATATTGGGAATGTCTTTTTTCTATTTATTTACAGATACAATTCTGAATGGATTCTATGACGCCCATATTTTTCCTGGTTCGGTTTTGAATATTCAGGACAGTATCTCGGCCTGGCTTTTTCCGGTCAGTACCCCCAAATTTCTAATGCTACTTGTTCCTTTTATCATCATTGTCACTATTCTGGCTCTGGGAAAAATTTCACGGCGGTTCTGGTGCCGGAATCTGTGTCCGTTAGGCGCTTTACTTGGATTAGTATCAAAATTCAGCCCCTTCCAGCGGGTCGTCGATGAACACGCTTGTACCAGCTGCTCGGTATGTCAGAAAAAGTGTAAAATGGACGCCATAGAAGACGATTATATCAATACTGAAAAATCGGAGTGTATTCTGTGCCTGGATTGCCGGGAAGATTGCCCGCCGGAGGCGATCTCTTATAAATTCCGGTCATCTGTCCACATGAAAACTGCTACCGACCTGTCACGTCGGTCCTTTATCGGCGCCGGAGCGCTGGCCCTATTCGGATCGGGACTGTTTTCACTGAGTGCACTGAATCCCCGAAAAACCGACCGCCGCCTGCGTCCTCCCGGTTCATTAAAAGAAGATGATTTTATGGAACGGTGTATCCGTTGTGAAGAATGTGTCCGGATTTGCGCCACATCGGGCGGTTGCCTGCAGATGGCGTTTCTCGAAACCGGACTGGAAGGTCTTATGACGCCTGTTTCCAAATATCGCTTAGGGTACTGCGAATACAACTGCAATCTCTGTGGACAGATTTGCCCGACAAAAGCCATTCAGCCCCTCGATCTGGAAGAAAAGCAGGAAACGAAAATGGGTATGGCGTTTTTCCTCACCGACCGCTGTATTCCTTATCGATTGAACGAAAACTGTATTGTCTGTGAAGAGCATTGCCCTTTACAGGAAAAAGCAATAAAATTAGACGAGAAAGAATACACTGATCTCGAAACCGGAGAAACACGCATGATTGCCTACCCATATGTTGATACGGAGTTGTGCATCGGCTGTGGAATCTGTGAAAATAAGTGCCCGCTCGAAGGAGAGGCCGGAATAATTGTAACACGTGAAGGAGAAGAGAGATTTTAATTATGAAAACAAAACATTTATTACTATTTGTGCTGATTTCCTTACTTACTGTATCTTGTACATCTACCCGTCGATTATTAATCAAAAAAGATGATTATCTCGGCTGGAAAATGACCGATTTTAAAATGCTGACCACCAGCAAGGATTTTTCAAATTATCTGAAAGAAAATTTTCATCTTTACAGCGGTTACAGATTAAAAATGATACTCGTGCAGGAAATCGAAGGTCCGAATAATATGAAGATGAAAGTTGAAATTTTTGAAACCAAGGACCGCAACGATGCCAATGGACTTTACAAACGATATCAGTCATTCAGTCAGATTCGGGTCGGCGATGGCGGAAGTGAAAGTCCTGGATTGGTCTGTTTTTATAAAGAAGATGTTTTTGTAAAAATTTCGGCGATGCAAAATCTTCTGGATAAAAATAACTATCTGGTAAATATGGCCCAGCTAGTTGCGACAAAAATTTAGTACTACCAATGATTTCCCGGCGTGAATTCTGCGAATTATCCGTTAAATGTTTTGCAGGAATTGCATCGTCCCGACTATTTATAAACCAACTCAATGCCGGTAATCAGAACTATCCCTATATTCACGATGCCCGCTATTTTAAAAAACTTGATAATCAGAAAATCCAGTGTGAGCTCTGTCCGAAAACCTGTATCGTCATTCCGAACCGGCGTGGTTACTGCGGCGTCCGGGAAAATCAGAACGGTAAATATCAAACCCTGGTTTATGGTCGTCTGACCGCAATTAACAACGACCCGATCGAAAAAAAACCGCTCTTCCATTTCCTGCCGGGCAGCACTGCCCTATCGGTTTCTACCAGCGGTTGTAACGTCAAATGTAAATTTTGCCAAAACTGGAACCTGGCCCAATCAAAACCCGAGGATTTAAATTTCAGTTATTTATCACCGGAACAACTGGTCGCAATGGCAACGCGGTATTCCATTCCGACAATCGCCTACACTTACAATGAACCGACCATTTTCACCGAATATATTATTGATACCGCAACTGTCGGCCAAGAGCAGGACGTCAGAAATGTCAATATATCCAACGGTTACATCAACAAAGCACCGCTCCGGGATTTGTGTAAAGTTCTCGATGCTATCAAAATCGACTTTAAAGCCTACTCCGAAGAGTTTTACCGGGACATCGTGGCCGGATCATTGAATCCGGTATTGGATACAATGGTCGAAATAAAATCTCAGGGCGTCTGGCTGGAAATGGTCAACCTGATTATCCCGACACTGAATGATAAGCGGTCGGAGCTGGAACAGATGTGCAAATGGATAATCGCCAATCTCGGCGCCGACGTTCCGATTCATTTTACCCGTTTTCATCCGCAGTATCTTTTGAAAAACCTCCCTCCCACGTCTGTTAACACGCTTGATACGGCCTATAAAATCGCCAAAGACGCCGGAATAAACTACGTATATGTCGGCAATGTACCGGGACATATCCACGAAAACACCGTCTGCCCGAACTGTGGCAGCGACCTGATTGTTCGCAAAGGTTATCACATTGTTACAAACCGATTGAAAAATGGAAAATGCCCGGATTGTGCAACTATAATTCCGGGTATCTGGGCATAGAGGTCGGCAATGAAACAAAATTCCTTCAATATCAAAACCCTCGCTATGATCGGAGCGTGTCTTATGATGCTTGGATGCTCAAACACCGGCAACGCCAAAGAACGGCCGGCATACAATGCAGGAATGTTTTATCCAAAAAGTCCTGCAGAAATACGGCACTCTATTCAGAATTACTTTGACACCGTCGAACTGAAGACTGGCCCCTATAAACCATTTGGAATAATTTCACCCCACGCCGGCTATCCCTATAGCGGCCCGGTTGCGGCTTACGGATTTACTGCGGTAAAAAATCATCAGTACGAAGCCGTTGTTGTGATTTCCCCCTGTCATGTGGACTATTTCGATTTCGCATCAATTTATGACGGTGACGCCTATCTGACGCCATTGGGAAAACTCAAGGTAGATAAATCAATCGCGAAAAAATTGCAGACGGACGATAAACGGGTCCAGATCTCATCGAAGGGACATGTTATTGGCATGAATGGACGTGCTGAACATAGCCTCGAATTGCAGTTACCTTTTATCCAGATTGCGCTTAGAGACGTTCCGATCATTCCGATTGTTCTGGGAACCATGGACTGGGATGTCATTCAGGCGCTGGGCCGGCAATTGGGAAAAATAGCCGAAACTCATGACATCCTCATTGTGGCCTCCAGCGACCTTTCCCACTATCACAGTTATGCGGAAGGCAATAAAATCGATCGGCAGTTCATGGATATTTTAGAAAGTTTTTCAGTCGATAAGCTTTATAAAGGTCTCAAGACAAAATCCGTCGAAGCCTGCGGCGGCGGTTCGATCATCTCCTTAATGCTTGCCGCACAAATGAATAATGTCAATCATATTGAAATTCTCAATTACGCCAACAGCGGCGACGTCCCCTTCGGCGATAAATCCAGGGTTGTCGGCTATATGTCCGCGGCATTCTATAGGGATCAAACCTCAAAATCCGAAGGTAAAACTATGAAAACCAGTGAAGATAAAAACCGTTATCTGAGCCGTAACGAACAGGAATTTTTGCTTCAACTGGCAGAAGACGTCATTGACGCCTGTGTAAAAGGCAATCCGATTCCCAAGCCGAAAGAGATTCCTGACATCTGCAAAGAGAAACGCGGCGCCTTTGTCACTATTGAAAAACACGGGCAGTTGCGGGGCTGCATCGGCTATGTTCTGCCCGTTTATCCGCTCTATGAAACCGTGATCGAAGTAGCCCAATCAGCTGCACTGAAAGATCCACGCTTTAATCGTGTTTCTCCGGACGAACTTAAAGATCTCGAAATTGAAGTTTCGGTTCTGACCGTTCCCGAGAAAATCAACGATCCGTCGATTATTGAAGTCGGTAAACACGGAATTATTATGAAACAGGGATTTTATCAGGGGCTGCTGCTACCGCAGGTCGCCACGGACTACGGCTGGGACCGCATAACGTTCCTGGAACATACCTGCCAGAAAGCCGGCCTGCCGCGTAACGCCTGGAAAGATAAAAATACCGAAATCAGTATCTTCTCGGCCCAGGTGTTCAATCGGGAAACCCTGAGAAAATAGAATTTTTTTAGACAGGATTAACAGAATATGCAGGAAATATTCAGATAGCAGATTGCGAACCATCTCATTCCCAAATTCAATTTGAGGACGAGATTAAAACTTAAATAGGATCAGTCCTCAAGATCATGTTTTTCCAGATTTAGTAACACCCTCCTGGTTCATTTTTTGATGAATAATTGACCAATCAATATCATGCCGACAATAATCCCGGCCAACCACATTACAGGAATAAGCCCCCAAACCGGAATGATCAGCCCCGATGTCAGGTAAACTCCGAGACAGGAACCGATTATATCCCAGGCGTAAATAGACCCCGAAGCCCGGGCGTCGGTAATTGTAAGATGACCTCTGACCCGCTGGCTGAGAGTCGGAAAAATCAACCCGCCGGTAAAACCACCCAGGAACAGAACCGAATAATGTAATCCGGTATAGTTCAACAAGTAGGAACCGCTGTCGAGTAATAGCCCATAAATAAGTGTGGTCAGCAGCAAGGCGCTGAGCACAAAATATAATTGAAGGCGCTTCGACTTGTCGTGGTACCGACGCTGCCAGGCAGCCCCACAAGCCGCCCCGACCATAAACGACATACTCAGCAGGGCCACTCTCAGATAAAGCGACCCGGCAAAACTTTGCAGAGTGATCAGCACCACCGATTCCAGGCTCATGATAGAAAAACCGACCATAGCCATATTCAATTTGCTTACCGCTGCATACCGTTTATTCCTGTGAAAAATCAGAAGCATTATCAGAATGATTCCGGTAATCATCGCACCGAACAGGACAGGGGATTTCCCCGCAAACCAGGGATAAATCTTTTTCAGCAAACCGCCGGTCTGTTGGTCCCAGAGGACAGTATTAAAGTAAAATCCGATCGGCTTAACGATGGAGTTAATGCGCTTTGTATCACATCGGGATAATTGATCATTCAAGAAATCAATTTTCATCGGGGACAGACGATCCCACAAATAATTATCCCGGATATACCGATTATCAATTCCCCGGTACTTCAATTCAAAAGCGATATGTTCAAAACTACTCTCAAGTCTCTGATCTGATGCTATTAAATGCACGGTCTCGCCGGGAATCCAGGCTATATGAGTGAAAACAGAACCTACTGTGTTTTCCATTACCTTCAGGAATTGAAGCTGATTATTATTCAGATAGGTTTCACTGCCCGGAAACTGCATGGCTACAACCGTCATGTCGTTCAAATGATTTTTCAGAAGAGTGAAAAACTCCTTTGAATAATACACATTCCACATGGCATTCAACGGCAGGGGTATATTCAGGATCACAACATCGAAACAGGGTGTTGACTGCCGAAGGAATTTTAAGGGATCATCAATAATCCGGTGGATTTCAATTTTACCGATGGATTCCGATCCGGTATATTTGTCAAGAAGATCACTCAGTGCTTTATCACTCTGAATGGACGTTATTGTTTCTGTTGACGGGTATTTTCCCAGTTGAGTGATAAGGTCTTCATACACCGGCCCGATTATCAGGACATGATGCGGAGCGGGGTGATTTAGCATACCGAAATGCACCAGCTCTTCGGCATTTTCCTCAATCCCAAAACTCCACAGCGGTTCATTATTAGAAAACAAGACGACATTTTCGTCATAAGACAAGGCCGTTATCGCCTGATGAGGCGATTCCCGGATTTCATTGATCCGGTACGGCGACCACCTGATTGAAGAGATTTTAGGAGAAATAAATTGCGCTAAAACAAAAAACAGGAAAACGCTGATGATAGCAATGATTAGTTTATACAGAGATTTTTCAATGAAAACAAAGCCGGCGGTCACAATTAAAATTGCCGTAATCAGATTTAGCATATTTACCGTACTCACTCCGATCAGTATCATGGCAATGAAAACCATCCCTCCGGTTGCAGATCCAATCGTCTCGGTGATGTACACTTTATGAATGGGATTCTCAATGTTCTGCCATGACACCCAGTTCACAAGCAAGGGAAAAAACAGTCCGTTTATCAGTGACGGCAGTATAAACAGTAAGCCGGTCCAGAGAAAAATCCGCCCCAGTCCCAGCATTTCGCTCAGATCCGCATCAATAAACCGACGTATTAACAGTAGTAAATTTGCCGCCACTATCAGAAGTATTGCATACGTTATTATAAGAGTAAATAACCCTTTTTCATTCCCCCGATCCGGGGCAATGCGGCTTCCTATCAGACTCCCGATACCGGTCCAGAGCAGCCAGTGACCTATTGCAACACACATGGTCAGTTCATTTCCATTGAACGACTGAGCTGTCAAACGAATAAAAACCAGCTGCCCGATGATCGCGGTAAATCCCACCGTAAAAATCAGGCTGTTGGTTTTCAGCGATTTTCTAGTTAATGACATTTAAGTATAAATAGTTAGTTTGGATTGGTCGGAGGGCGTTTTATCGGTGCGGTTTTCGGGTCCCAGGCAACTCTGAAACCAACAAAGCTGACCCGCGCCACCGGCATATAGCGAAACCGATCGGAACAGCGCATTTCGTCTTCGCTATGATACCATGAACCACCCCGCAGTACTTTGAACATGCTGGTAGCAGGTCCGCGTGGATTCTGATATCCCGGCATGCTGTAATAACTGCTTTTATAGTAATCATAGCACCATTCATAAACATTGCCGGCCATGTCATAGATTCCGAGGATATTATGAGGAAACTTAGCCACCGGCGACAGTTTTTTCCAGCGATCCTTTTTTCCGGTACCACTGTAATTAACCATATTTCGACTAATCTCGTTTCCGGTTGGATATTTTAGAGACATTCCACCGGAAGTGGCGGCAAACTCCCATTGGGCCTCTGTGGGCAAACAGCCGCCAACCCATTCACAAAACTCCTGGGCATCGAACCAGGTCACAAACGCTATCGGGTAATCGTCATTACTGTATGGTTCCTGCAGAGGCATTGCCCGATTCGTTTCACGGCAAAAGGTTTTGTACTGAGCAACCGTTACTTCTGTAATGCTTATATAAAAATCCGAAAGTTTCACTTCATGTACCGGTTTTTCGTCACTGTCACCGACATCGAAATTATCTCCCATTTCGAAAGCACCACCGTTCACGAGTACCGCATCCATTTCCAGTGGACCAATCTTAACGACCATCTGGTTTTCAGGGCTATCAGGAAGGGGATCAGGCTCATCACCGACAAGTGCTAAAGAACCGAATAATAGCAGGATTAAAAACACATATTTAAGGCTGAAAAGCAACTTCATAAATTTCAGGCCCTCATTTGCCCTAAAATATCAAATTCAGAAGGCAGTTACAAGGATATTTTTCCTGTTTAATCAATTTTATATTCAGACGGATAGCATAATACCGGTGGATTCTGGTAATTGTCAACTTGTTTACCGGGAAAACAGGATTTTTTTATACTTTTATTATCTTGAAACTGTTAAAATACGTCGTTAATCAGATAGAATATGCTAAAAGGTAAAACCGATGAAATATCATTCACAATTCTCCCGGAAATATCGGGCAATTTTCTTCCTTTTCCTGTCTTCGTTTTTATTAAACTGCAAACCATCCGGAAATAAACCAATGAACTCTGTAACAGTCCACTACCACCGTTTTGACAAGCTGTACACTGACTGGTCACTCTGGACCTGGGTCGATCAGAAAAACATTGAAATACGGTCATCCGGAAGTGATGACTTCGGGGCTGTTTATACATTAAGCATCGATCAGTATCCACCGAAAGGTAATCTCGGTATCCTGCCAAAGTACAAAAACTGGGAACAGCGGGATGACCCCAATCGCCACTGGAGCCGGTCTATGCCCGGCGAAATCTGGATTTTACAGGGTGACGCCACTATTTATCTCCATGAACCGGATACTGAACCATTCATCCGAAAAGCGTTCTTAGACAGTTCGGAAACATTGACTGTAGTGCTTTCCAACCCGATAAAAAAACAGGAATTAGCTGCCCTTAATCCGACACTGAATCTGCATTTAAAAACGATTAACAAGTTTAAATCAATCACAATGATACCTGAAACAGCAGATTCTTCTAATTTGCTTAAACTGGTGCTCAATCAGAAACTTACCCCCTCTGATTTGCCGGGAACAATCGATGGCAACGGCTACAAGTCCGGTGATATATTCCTGCGGGATATTTTGACAGAATATCAGTCGGATGCGGATTTAGGATTGATTTATTCCCAGGAAAAATCAATTTTTTCACTGTTTGCCCCCGGCGCAAGCAGTGTCACCCTGAATCTGTACAAAAAGGCGATTGGTGGGAAAGCGAGAAGAATATCCTTAGAGAAAAAGGAAAATGGCGCCTGGTCAACCGTGGTCAAAGACGACATTATTGGTCAATACTACACCTATTCCGTCGATGGACCCGATCCTGCCTATAAACCAGACCTTGAATATATAGATCCCTATGCTCGTTGTGTGACGACTCATGACGGCAGAGCGCTGATATACCAGGACAATACACCTGTTGCCGATTCGCCGACATTTCCGTTCAGCGACGCTATAATCTATGAAATTCACGTCCGTGATTTCAGCATTGCCGAAAATTCCGGCATTCGGAATAAGGGTAATTACCTGGGCTTCGTCGAAGAGAATACAACATTACCGGGAACGGACATCAAGACCGGTCTGAACCATCTGATCGAACTGGGCGTAAATACGATCCAACTCATGCCCATTCAGGATTTTGAACATAATAACGCGGTCAATAACTATTTCTGGGGTTACATGACCGTCAACTTCAATACGCCGGACGGCTGGTTTACCGGCAACCAGTATGACGAAAGCCGAATCAGGGAATTCAAACAACTTGTCGACGCCTTTCATAAACGGGGCATCAAAGTCGTACTGGATGTCGTTTATAATCACACGGCTGAGGAAAATCCCGAAATTCGTTATAATTTCAACGGAATCGTGCCCCATTATTATTACCGGGAAAAACCCGACGGCAATTACTGGAATGGTTCCGGGTGCGGTAATGAAGTCCGTTCAGAATTGCCAATGGTACGACGTTTTATTGTAGAATCACTCAAATATTGGGTTGAAGAATATAAAATCGATGGTTACCGTTTTGATCTGATGGGGCTGATTGACATAGAAACCATGACGACAATTGTGCGGGAATTGCGGTCCATCCGGCCGGATATTTTCATCTACGGCGAGCCCTGGACGGCCGGTGATACCCCGATTACACCAACGGTAAAAGGAACTCAGCGTGGCGAAGGTTTCGCCGTTTTCAATGATAATTTCCGGGACGCACTAAAAGGCCCCTGGTCCAATACCGAGCCCGGTTATATTCAGACCGGCAAAAATATTGACGGTGTTAAAAATGGAATTATCGGCAGTATAAACGACTTTGCCGATTCTCCGGTTGAAGTTCTGAATTACGTCGCCTGCCACGACGGTCGCACTCTATGGGATCAGCTCGTTGCATCCACTGAAGGAGACAGTTCACTAACCGACACCGAACTAAAAGCGATGGACAAACTGGCTGCTGTCTTGCTCTTTACATCTCAGGGGGTTCCGTTTATTCATGGCGGGCAGGAAATGCTGCGGACAAAATTCGGTTCCCATAACAGTTACAATCAGCCCGACAAAATCAATAAAATCCGCTGGGATTATAAGCAGGAAAATTGGGATATTTTTAATTATTATAAAGGTTTGATTCAGTTGCGCAAAGAACACCCGATGCTGCGATTGGCAACTGCTGAAGAGGTTCGAAAGAATGTGAAGTTTTTGGATCGCCGCAAATTCAGAACACCAAAAACCGGGATTGCCTATCAGATCACACGTGGAAATACAAAAGACAATTGGCGCCGGATACTGGTTCTTGTAAATCCCAATCACCAACCCGAATCCTTTTCTATTCCGGAAGGTAAATGGATACTTATTGTAGATCACTCAAATGCCGGTGTGGATATTATCAGTCCGGTCAGTACAACCACCTTAGAGCTAAAACCGATTTCGGCGATTGTCCTTTATGAATTATAACCGGAGGAATTTAAATGAATTTTGTCGTTAACCGAAAACCAATACTGTTCCTTACAGCAGGATTATTGCTAGGTTTGCTGCTGTTTTCGTGTTCCAGTACCAGACAATCATACCAGACAAAAGACCTGATTGAATTCCTAACCATTGATCCGGGTCAAAGCACTACGCTTCCAGTTTGTGATATTTTTTTTGCGAAATCCTATAATCTGAAATTCAAATCGAATAACAATATTGCTTTAAATTATTCATCGATAGCCAATGAACTGAAACTGACACCTGCGGATGGATTCACCGGTCTCAGTTATATTCATTTCAGAAACGGAAATGAAGCAATGATTCTGCCGGTGATTGTCAAGTCCAAAACCGAAGTAATCTTTCAGTGCGCCGTTGATGAGCCCGATGTGAATGTTTTTGTCATGGGTAATTTCAATAACTGGAGCCGGAATTCCACACCAATGACCGATGACGATGGCGACGGTATTTTTACCCAATCTGTATTTTTAGACGACGGGATCTATGAGTATCAGTTTGTGATCGGCAAGC
The DNA here is from genome assembly GCA_018824205.1 of bacterium. GTDB lineage: Bacteria > Fidelibacterota > UBA2242 > UBA2242 > UBA2242 > B118-G9. The sequence continues at coordinate 12,301 of JAHJGX010000016.1, read as the reverse complement.
GGGAGATATACGATCCAGAAAATCCGGTAAAAGTGGACAACGGTTTTGGGTATTTCAATTCTTTGCGGCATGTTCAATCAGCCAACAGGGATTCGATCCCAAAGCTTTATTTTCTTCCAAATCATGATAATACAACCATACGCCTAGCGGTTGACAGAAAAAGTGAAATTAATGACATTACTGTCACTGCCCTGATCGATAATGAACTCTATCCGCAAGAAAATATTCAAATCGACGATCATGAAATCATTGTAGATTTAAATCAGGCAAACCGCAATTCAGAAACTTCGACGATGCGCATTGTATCGACGTATAAAAACCTGCCGGGAAACGTGTTGACAGTCTGGCTAAAAAATGGGCAGCCGGTAACAAATAAAGTTACATTTCAATGGCAGGACGCGATAATCTATTCCTTGATGATTGACCGTTTCGCCAATGGTGACCAGAAAAATGACAGACCGATCGATCACCCGGAATTGAACCGGCGGGCAAACTTTCAGGGCGGTGATTTTGCCGGAATTACCGGGAAAATTGAAAGCGGCTATTTTAACGATATAGGCGTCAATACACTCTGGATTTCACCGGTAAACAAAACGACCGATAAAGCCTGGCAGGAATGGCCGGAACCGTACCGTTATTACAGCGGTTATCACGGATACTGGCCGGTCAGTCCCGATGAAACCGAGCCGCGTTTCGGCACTATGGATGAGTTTATAAAACTCGTCGAAACCGCTCACCGGTACGATCTGAAAATACTGCTTGATTTTGTGTCGAATCACGTCCACATCGAGCACCCCTATTACCAGGAACACCGGGATTGGTTCGGCACATATGATCTCCCTGACGGAACGCAAAATATCCGCCGTTGGGACGAGTATCGACTGACAACCTGGTTTGATACTTTCCTGGCATCATTTGACTATGAGAATTCCGCAAATGCCGTTGAGGCAATGACCAACAATGCTTTCTGGTGGATGAATGAAACCGGTATTGACGGTTTTCGTCATGATGCAACCAAACATGTCCCTTACAGTTTCTGGCGCAGTCTCACACTAAAAATTAAATCTGAAGCCGATCCAAATCGTCCCCTTGCCAGTTACCAGATTGGCGAGACATTCGGTGGTGACGATCTGATCAAATCCTACGTCAATAACGGGATGCTGGAATCCCAGTTCAATGCCAATCAATACTTTATTCTTCGTCGTCTTTTCACCGATCCGAATGGAGATTTAAGCGAATTAAAAATTGCCATCGATAAAGCCCTTGAGGTTTACGGATATAACAATCTGATGGGTAATATTATCGGCAGCCATGACCAGATTCGAATCATGGGATTATTGGAAGGTGACATCACTCTCGCCGAAAATGGCGTTGAACGGGCATTTCGTGAACCCGCTATTGAAGTTAATGAATACTCGACTTATTTAAAGGAGCAGATACTTTTCTGTTATCTCATGACTGTTCCGGGTGTGCCGATTGTTTTTTACGGCGATGAATTCGGAATGACCGGAGCAAGTGATCCGGATAACCGCCGGATGATGCGCTTCGATGACGATCTTTCGGAATTCGAGACAAAGCAGCTTGAAGCGTTTACACAATTAACAAATCTGCGCAACAAATATTCCTGCCTTAGACGTGGCGACTATCTTAATCTTTACACCGATACCAATATGATGGTTTACAGCCGGGGCGATACGCAAAACCGCTTGATTATCCTGATCAATAAAAGCGAAAACCCGAATGAAGTTTCGATCTGCCTTCCTGCCTGGCTCGAAGGAAGGACATTAGAATCATTAATCGGAAACAAGCAATATCGGATTTCCGATAAAAAAGTCACGCTCCGCACTCCGGGACTGGCTTATGATGTACTGCTGGTTAGGTAGCTAAGCACTATTTTAATAGCAGCATTTTCTACATCAGATACGAATGTTTTAATTGAAACGTATAAATATACACGCCAGCTGTGGCGCGTCTTTCATCATCCTGGCGGGGCCCGTCCCCAGTAAGCCGATAAGTTGTCACCATTTACTTTATATCCTTGCGGGAATGATATTGCTGAAATCGGTTCGGTTACCCTGAATTGATCTGTACAAAGTCCAGGCGGTTTTTTCAACAACTTTACCAATAATTATTGTCTCGTTATGATAATCGTCTTCCGATATATCAAATCCGGATTTAATTAAATTATAAAATTCCGTGGCAGATGAAACGGTATCGTCCCGGTTAATCTTCAAACGTATTGTGCGAGTCCCAAGTATATCGCCGGCTTTGAATGTGCCGGGCTTCCGCATCTCGATATCCAGGCTGATGTATATCGCACTGCGCGTTTCTTTGCGCCGATAATTTCGCATAAATATACAATAGTCTTCACCGAGTTCCAGAATTCCCGCCCAGTCTGATTGAGAGAAAACCAGCGTTGTGCCCAGTTCGACAGGCAACAGTTCCGTTTTCTCATCGAAAGTGGTTTTAATATCAAAATAAACCCGGTCCTGCGCAGTTACTATTCCGGATAATAGGACCAAAGTCATGATGAATTTGGATAAGCGGAAATTGCAGATCATGTTATTTCCGAATCACGGCTATTTTACCGACAGTCGTATCGCCCTCTTTAGTGTAGGCCATGCAGAGATAGACACCACTACTGACGAAACGACCGCGGTGATCTTTTCCGTCCCAAAACGCCTGCTGTCCGATGACGTCACCCTCAATATAGGACAAATGCCGTACGAATGTCCCGTCAAGCGTGATTATTTTAACGTCAGATTCCTGGAGCAGTCCGTCAATAACCAATGCTCTGGTTGACGGAATTTCATAGGGCATGGGAAATATCTTCAGATCTTTATATTTATCACCGTATACTGCATAAGCTGATTTGTAGACCGAGATTCCCTTGGTTGTTGCCAGATAAACTAATCCTTCAGCGTTATTAAAAGCAATATCAAGAACCGTATTGCTTAACAGACCTGAATTTTCGCTTGTAAATCCTTCCACATCATTCAGCCATATCCCGTTATGTGTATAAACTTTAACACCATAACCGACAGTCGAAATCCATTTATTATTTATACCGTCAACTTTAATGCGACATTCTTTAGCAAAGGGCACACTTGTCAGAACCGCATCATCAATCTGACTAAAATAACGACTGGGAAAATTGGACGCGATAGTCGCCCGCTGAATCCCGTCTGAGCTCATTATCCAGAGATTATTTTCTCTATCGAAAGCAATCGAATAAACCGCATTGTTCGCCAAACCATCTGAAGTAGAGATCCAGTACCATTCATCATCCTCTTTATTAGACAAGGTACCGTGATAATCCAGTACAATAATACCACCATTCGCTGGTGATGGGGTTTCCCCTGTGTGAACCTCAGAAGCAAACCAAACCCGCCCTTCCTGGTCAAATATAATCGATGTTGTATGATAATTTAAATAACCGTGGGATTCCGCGATGTTGAAATGAGTCCATTGCCCATCGCTGTTCAATACGGCAATGACATTATCATTCTGGGCGTATTGATTGGCAATCCACAGATTTTCATCATCATCCAGGGCAACATATCCGATACCTAGATAGTAATCGCTACCACCCTTTCCGGCCGATGCGGCTAACTTTTGATCGGTAGTATCGTACACTGTATAATTTTCCAGACTATCCGGATTGAACTCCAGTAGTCCACCAGGTCGCAAATATCGCTGAAGCGATCCATATAAGGGTGCGAAATAATCGCCTTGGCTGTTCCTGACCAGGTTGTAAATACGTCCGTCACCGGATAAACTGTACGCGATAGTATCTGCAACAAACCGCGACCAATCTCGATCTTCGTATCCATCAATAGCCGGAGTTGTAGTCGGCAAACCACGGATATTATACCAGCCATTATCGGTCAGCAGACTAAACCCTTTTTGGGTTCCGGCCATGAGTGAACCATCTTGATTTACCAATAATGCTGTGTAAATGTTGTCCAGGATCGTATTCGGTATTAAATACTGAGGTTTGTCAGTCTGTTCAAACCAGATGCAATGGGTTGCTGATCCACCCCACAAGATATCTTCACTATCAAAAATACATTTTGTGGCAGCAACAGTCACCTTTCTGGTCCATGTACCTGAATTAAACCGATCAATACCTGAAGATGTCATTGCGTATAATTCACCCGTATTATCAAGAATCAAATCGGAAATACTTTTTGACTGATTACTATTAAAAAGCTGGGGGCCACTAGTATGAATTTCGTAAATCTCATTATCGAAATTAAAAATAACTTTTCCGTCGTATTGAACAACTCTGGCGATATTTCCTGAACCGGGTAAGTCGACATTCTGCCAGGCAGATTCCGGTTTCAAATCAGTTTGATATAAATCAGCAAATAATAGTCCCGTAGTCGTCGCCAGCCAGAGAGTATCATTGATCACCTGTAGTGAGTTGATTCCTGAAACACCCGAAGGAAATGCTTCCAGACGATCCTGATAGCGATATTCTCCATCAATAATTTTGAAGTAAGCAATTCCCCAATCCACGTTGTGCCGGTAGGCGGCAAAGGCTTTGTTGCCGGTAAATACAATCGACACAATACTGGTTAATTCATCCCCAAATTCAAAGGAATTAAAAACCTCCTCGACGGTTTTTGTCTGACTGTTCCAGATATTGATTTCACCATCCGGGCTGCTCATCCCCAGCCAGACACGGTTATATTTATCCAGAGCCATGCACTGAATGTCATTCCGGGATAGACCATCTTTGATAGTATAAGTCTCAAATTGATCGGTTATTTTATCATACTCGACTAAGCCGCCACTGCTGGCAGCAAAAATCGAGTTTTCAATTGCCAGGATATCCCGAACATTCAGAGCGGATGTATAACTGTCCCATTCCCCAATTACGGACTGACCTTTTATCAGAATTGGAATAATCAATAAAAGCGTAAAAAGTACCTTAGGCCTCACCAATATTACCTTTTGATTGTGCGGAGTAAATTAGCCATTTCAATCATATTTAATGCCGCATCCCAGCCTTTGTTTCCTGATTTGGTACCGGCACGCTCCAGAGCCTGCTCAATCGAGTCCGTCGTTAATATTCCAAAAATAACCGGCACATCCGAATCCATTGATAAACGGGCAATGCCTTTGGATGATTCCGCAGCAACTACGTCAAAATGGGGTGTCGCACCGCGGATAATGGCGCCAAGGCAGATAACCCCATCGTATTTTTTTGATTCAGCGACCGCTTTTGCAATCCGTGGGATTTCCATTGCACCGGGAACCCAATGAACATGAATATCCTCTTCGCTGGCTCCATGACGTTTCAGACAGTCGATAGCCCCCGCCATCAATTCTTTGGTAATCATATCGTTAAACCGACTGACGACAATAGCCGTCCGCATTTTTTCCGCTGATAATACACCTTCAATAATTTTTACCATAACACACCTACTTTTTGTTATTCAGGATCATATGACCCATTTTATCCCGTTTTGTTTTCAAATACTTTTCATTCTCCGGATTGGGCTGAATTTCAATCGGAACCCTGCCAATAATTTCCAATCCGTATCCTTGCAGACCAACAATTTTCTTTGGATTATTGGTCAAGAGTGTCATTTTTTTAATACCCAATTCCGACAGCATCTGTGCACCCATTCCATAATCCCGGAGATCAGGCAGAAACCCCAACTCAACATTTGCTTCAACCGTATCCATGCCCTGATCCTGAAGGTTGTAGGCGCTGATCTTATGTTTTAATCCAATCCCGCGCCCCTCTTGCCGCAGGTACAATACAACACCACGGCCTTCCTTTGCAATCATCCGCATTGCATGATCCAATTGATCACCACAATCACAGCGCAATGAACCGAATACATCCCCGGTAAGGCATTCGGAATGAACCCGGACCATTACCGGTTCACCGTTGGCAACATCGCCCATTACCATGGCGACATGTTCTTTATCAGTTAAATGATCAATATAGACGACAATATCAAATTTCCCAATTTTGGTTGGGAGTATTGCCTGACTGATTCGCTCAATATAGCATTCGTGTTTGCGTCGGTATTCGATTAACTCTTCCACGGTAATAATTTTAATATTGAAATCCTGAGCGATTTTATACAGTGTTTCACCACGGGCCATTTCACCATTTTTATCCATAATCTCGCACATGACACTGACCGGCGTCAATCCGGAAATCATTGTCAGATCGACTGATGCCTCGGTATGTCCGGTACGACGCAAAACACCACCGGAACGGGCAATAATCGGAAAAATGTGTCCGGGACGACCCAGATCATCGGGATTAGTATCCGGGTCTGCCAGTGCTTTAATCGTCGCAGCCCGATCAGAGGCGGAAATGCCTGTTGTTGTCCCTTTTGTATAATCAACACTTACCGTAAAGCGGGTACTGTGGATGGCTGTATTTTTAGAAACCATTAAATCCAGGCGCAGCTCTTTGGCTCGTTTTTCTGTTAAACCCACACACATCAAGCCTCGGGCGTGGACTGCCATAAAATTGACCGCTTCCGGAGTGATCTTTTCCGCAGCGATAATAAAATCACCTTCATTTTCACGATTCTCATCGTCGACAACAATAACGAATTTCCCTTTTTTAAAATCCGCGATTGCGTCCTTAATTGTATTGAATTTCATCATTTTCCTTTACTTATTTTTATAACCCCAGCTTCTGATTTTTTCTACTAAATTTGTATCTCCATCAGAATTTCCGGATACAAATTGTTCAACATACTTAGCTATCATATCAACTTCGATATTAACATAATCGCCATTCTTTTTCAAAGACAGATTAGTATCATGCAACGTCAACGGTATTACTGAAACCGATACCAGATTTCCTGATTTTTCAGCCACTGTGAGACTGATCCCATCAATCGCTATGGACCCTTTAACAACCACATAACGCGTTAATCCAACAGGCAAATCTATTCTGATTACTGCAGCTCGGCCGCTATTGACAATGTTTGAGATCACAGCAATCCCATCCACATGCCCCTGTACAAAATGACCGCCAAAACGTCCAACAGCCGGCATAGCTCGTTCGAGATTGACTTTTATTCCATTCCTGAAATAATTAAGCGTAGACCGGGCAATAGTTTCCTGAACAGCCTGCGCTGTAAATCCATCATTTTTAAGAGAAATAACACTCAGGCAGGTACCATCAATAGCGATACTGTCACCAATAGCCAGTTGCTCAAGGACCTTTTTAGCGGTGATTTCAAAAACACGTCCTTCAGGATTTGTTGAAATCCGTCGGACAGTGCCTAGTTCTTCAATTAATCCGGTAAACATCAGGCTAATCTCCCTCGAATCAGTACATCCGGTCCCAGCATTTGCACGTCTTCCCATTCCAACTGAATCGCGCTATCCAGAGATTTCATGAATCCACTGAACGTCGAAATGCCTTCACCCAGCGCTTTTGGAGCAACGAACAGTTGAATTTCATCGACTAATCCCTGCTGAATAAGCGAACCCGCAACCTGGCTTCCACCTTCGGAATAAATGGATGTAATTCCAAACTCAGCCAATTGCCCCATGGCTTTGGGTAAATCTATCCAACCAAAGGAATCACCGGGAACATGCATGATTTGCACTCCCGATCCGATCAACTGTTTTATTTTTTGTTTTTTCTCATCCGTTGTCGTAACAATTACGGTTCGGTTTCGAAATTCATCGGAAACCAGTCTCAGTCTGGACGGTATCCTGAGTATATCGTCCAAAACAACCCGGTATGGAATAAACCCATCACGATTCACCGGCAGCAATCCCGGATCGTCCTTGAATACAGTTCCCATACCTACCATAATGGCGTCGTGTTGAGTTCGCTGATTCATCACAAATTCACGGGCAACGGAAGAACTGATCCATTGACTTTTTCCGGAAACATCGGCGATGTATCCATCTGCAGTTTGGGCCATTTTAAGGGTTATCCAGGGTCTTTTCTTTTCAAAAGTGTGAATAAATCCCCGGTTTAATTGCCGCGCTTCATCTTCCAGCAGCCCGACGTGCACCGTTATTCCGGCATCCTGAAGTAAGCGGATGCCACGGCTATTAACCTGCGGATTCGGATCGATCATACCGATGAACACTTCTGAAATACCGGCATTAATGATTTTAAGCGCACATGGCGGTGTTTTGCCTTCATGACTGCAAGGCTCCAAGTTGACATACAACATCGCGCCTTTGGCAGATTCACCGGCTTGGGCAATGGCTCCGACCTCAGCATGTGGTCCACCAAATTTTTGATGAAATCCCTCACCAACAACTTTACTGTCTTTAACAAGGACGGCGCCAACCATCGGATTAGGACTGGTATTCCCCCGCCCTTTTTCAGCGAGTGCCAGCGCCTGGTGCATCCATTTCTGATGTTTATCCATAAAAAAACCCGAATGTTCGGGACTTCGTTAAATCTTCTTCCATCCGGACTTTTACCGTCGGTTCCTGAATTTCGCAGGATCTGTCCCGATTAACCGGAACTCGCGGACTTTAACCGCCGGTCAGGATTTTCACCCTGTCCCGAAGACGTGAAATGAATTTATGATTATCAATTCGCAGATGCAAGAAAAGTATAGACACTATTCTGCAAAAATCCATGATCAAAACGGTTTAATTATTTGTTCGGTAAAATATACTGGAATTGTTAGAGGAAAACCTTAATAGGGTGATTTAAATCAGGATAAGACTTTTCCAAATCGATTCCAGCGCACAATTTTTGTAAACCGGTAAAGCGGCATCTCTTTATTGATGGATAACCATACCACCATCGCCCGACCAACCACCAGATCAAAGGGTACAAATCCCCAGAAGCGGCTGTCCAGACTGTTGTCACGATTATCACCCATCATAAAATAGTGGTTCTGCTCAACAATATAGTAATCCTGTTCATTTTCATCGATGACCACCTTCCCATCCTGAATATAAAACGAATGATGAGCCAGTTCCACGACATTTTTTAATAGCTGTGTCGGGTATTCGCCAATGCGTAAAGTATCGCCCACTTTGGGAACGTAAATCGGTCCGTAATTATCCTGATTTCCGGCGCCTCTTGGGAAAATATTGTAATCCTTCCAGAATTCGGAATAGGTTGTCGGACGAACATATTCCGAATACTTCGGATCGGGATAGCGTTCACCATCGATAAACACTTCTTTGTTTACAACTTCAATGGTCTGGCCCGGCGCCGCGATGCAACGTTTGACATAATGAACGTACTGGTCTTCAGGATACTTGAATATGACAATATCCCCTTGCTCCGGTTCCTTAATGGATGGCAGGCGGAACCAGGGAATATGAAGGCCCATGCGTGTATAGGGAATTCCGATCCAGTCCGGCGTCCGGGAACCATAAATAAAATTATTCCCGAATAGAAAATCCCCGGTCATGATGGTATTTTCCATGGATCCTGTCGGAACATGATAGGATGCAACAATTGTCTGCTTGATTCCCAGGGCAATTAGAATGATCAGTACCCAGGATTTTATTTCCTGTTTGACGCTGGGTTTTAGTAGCGGTTTTTTTGTATCTTTCGTCATTTATGCCTCAATACTTCGTGGTAAGATATTCATTTAACATACAGCTTATATAAAAGTTCAATTACATTTTCGGAATCAGGCACAAAAAAACCAGCGGCTCGGTCCCGTTATTGACAAACTGATGAACCTCATTAGGTTTTACCAGAATCGCTGTTTCTTTTGAAAAATGGGTCTCTTTCCGGTCACTTCTGGCTATTCCGTTCCCCGAAACTACATAGATTTCATGCTCAAAGTCATGTGTATGGTAAAACGTATATCCGTCCGGTTCAACGGTAAACTGCCGCATGATGAAATTCGGGACTCCATCATCGGGCCCAAGCAGCACCTGTTTTACAACTCCTTTGACTCCATCCTCGACGATGGCGATTTTGGGAACAGATTCAACTTTTTTTATGATCATTTCTTATCTCCTCAATAAAACCGAGAATTGTATTAATAATTGAATCGCTGACAAACCAGCCGCCGGGTGTTAATTTAAACCTGTGACCATCGAATATCCAGTATTCTTCATCAATATTTAATTTTATCAGTTTATTGATAATTCTGTCGAAATCGATATGGAAAAGATTCTCGAATTGACTGCGGGAAAGGCCATTACTCGTTCGCAACCGTAAGAACAGGTGTTCAATTTCACGATCCTGCTCGGTCAGTTCCTCCTGAGAATCAACCGGTAATTGTCCTATTTTTGTCAATTCTAAATACTTGTCGATGGAACGAACATTCCACCAACGGGATTTCCCATCATAGGAATGGGCGGCAGGTCCCAGGCCCAGATAGCGCTTGCCCTCCCAGTATGCCCGATTATGCCGGGATTCGCTGCCCGGTTTGGCCCAATTTGAAATTTCATAATGATGATAACCATTTTCGAGCAATAATTGGCAGGCTTCCAGATACATCTGCTTTTCAACGTCACTGTCAATAGGGTTTATTTTATCCTGCTCAAGCAGTTTAGAAAGCGGTGTTCCCTCTTCGTAACTCAGATTATATAATGACAGATGATCTACTCCGCAATTCAGAGCGTAACTAAGCGAATCCCGCCAGCTGTCAATCGATTGTCCGGGAATACCATAAATCAAATCCAAACCGATATGGTCAAAACCGACTGCATCCAGATTTTCAAACATATCAAAAACATCAGTGACAGTATGAATACGGCCAAGGGTCTGAAGTTCATTTTCGATAAATGACTGAACACCGACATTCAACCTGTTAACGCCAGTGTCTTTTAGTAGCATGAGAAATTCCCGATCCCGTTTAACCGGATTGGTTTCAACCGTAAATTCGGTCAACTCACTCATATCAAACGCGGTCTTCAGGGATTCAAGCAGTCTGATAAATTGTGTAGAACTGAGCAGATTTGGGCTTCCACCACCAAAGAACAGGGTATAAATTTTAAAATCAAAATAATCCGTTTTCCAGATATCAATTTCCCTGATAAGTGCATCAAGCCATTTGTCTACCTTCGGTAAATCGAAGGATTCAGAATAAAAATCGCAGTAACGACATTTCTTCAAACAGAAAGGAAAATGGATATACAGACTGAGTTTTTTCATAATAATCCACCGGCTAAAGCCGGCGGTTAACGTTTATTCTGGTTGCTGGGTTCCCGCTCTGCAACCGATACATGGTCTCAAGCCGGTAGTTAGCGTTTTATCTGCTGAATTGTTAATCATCCTCTTCAAAGGTTAACCACCCAATTTATTGGGTGGGATAAACGACTACCACCACTACCCCCGCCTGTTCCCCTGGGGAATTCATTCGGGTTATCCTCCGACTGCTCCGATAGGAGTCCCTGCTGGGAAAGCCAGCGGTTAACGTTTCTCTGTTCATATTGTCATAAATTTTCACAAAAGGTTAACCACCCAATTTATTGGGTGGGATAAACGACTACCACTACTACCCCCGAATTCATTCGGGTAAATAAAAATTCTATTCAAGAAACCAACCCTCCGTATATTCAAGATTATATGCCACTAAAAAATCTTGCACCTCTTCCCGAAAAGTCTTCGTTCTGTGATGCTTGTCCTGATTCTTAATATATTTAACGACTTTTTCTACAACTGACTCGCTGACCGAAAACACTCCGTATCCCTTACACCATGAAAAACTACTGTTCAATAAGCCTTCCTTTTTCAAATAATTCGAAGATATACCTTTGAAATATTTTGCTGCCTGTTCAATAGTATAATTTGTCGGCAAATCAATCAATGTATGAACATGATTGCTGTGAACGTGACAAGATTTCAGAAAGATATTTTTATCTTGAGCAATTTCGAATAATTTCCGGGAAACTTTTGTCCGAGCTGCCGTGGAAATGGTTTTTTGATGTCCCTTAGTGCCCCAGATAAGATGAAGCCAGACTTTGTTATAGGAATGAGTCGACATAAAGCAACTCCTTGTTTACCGACTAAAGTCGATATGTTGGGGGGAGAACATTCTTTTCCACCGGCTAAAGCCGGTGGTTAACGTTTCTCTGTTCATATTGTCATAAATTTTCACAAAACGTTAACCACCCAATTTATTGGGTGGGATAAGCGACCACCACACAAAACCCAATTTATTGGGTGGGATAAGCGACCACCACCACCGCCTGTCCCCCTGGGGAATTTATTCGGCGCTGATTACCTCTCTGATAATCTTTAGCAAATCGCTCACAGCATAGGGTTTCTGTAAAAACCGGAATCCTCTCTTTTTAATTTCATGCCATTGCGACTTTTTATCTGAATAACCACTACACAGCAGCACCTGAAGATCGGGCTTGCCTG
>JAHJGX010000134.1 GCA_018824205.1 bacterium | reverse complement strand
CTACTTTTATCAACCGAATTGCTTGCTTTCTCATATGATTGCGAACGTCATCTGGCTGTTTTCTTAAATCTGTTTCTTTCATGCTTATAAGATAACATTTATAACCTTATATCACACAATATTTATCCGCCGCGTTAATATGTTCTTTTGTGTCGTAGAAAATGGTCTGTCTGAAGAAGGTAAAATGAGAAAATAATATCGTAATCTGTTATTCAGTCCACCGAGACCGCTTGAAATAAAGCCGGTTGATTGATCAGTCAGTGCACTTGCAAGAAACATTTTACATTCCTGTAATGCCAGAGCAGTCCATTGTTTCAGGGCGTTGTCGGGATTTGTGTAATATTTTTCAATTTGTCTGAATGCTATAATTGTCCCTAAATGTGCTAATATGGTCAAAGCTTTTTTCTTAGCTTCTATCGACATTTTTATGTCATAGAGGATGCTGCTCAGTTTGACAGTTTCGGTTTCGGTCAATTCACCTCTGTCAAAAGTATGCGAATAGTCGATGTATTCTTTCTTGATTTGAAAATCTACTCCTTGTTCCAGAATGTCCAATTTATCCGGAAGATTGTCTAAAAATTCTCGTATGTCTTCGTCGTTCACAGTTTAAAGTCTGTCTTTATTGCTTGCGCATAACGTGCGTATGACCGCGTGTTATAGGGCGTTGGTTATTCCTTTATCGTTAATATGTTTTGTCAATTCTTCAAGTTTCAGTACCTTGTCATATTGACTTTTTACTTTTCCGAGCTTACAGTCTTCTGTTATAAGTTTTAAGAAGTCGCTGAAATCTGAATTTTCATTCGCAAGTCGATTTACAGTATCCCAGTCAATTTCTTGATTTATAATTGATGGAAACACTATTTCACTTTCAAAAACATTCTCTGAATTTAATTTGATAATTCCTATTCCAAATGCGTTGTTCAAACGTCTCACTTCATCTTTAAATGTCGGGTCATCATCCATATTTAATGCAACTAAATACCCTTCGTTTGCCCAGCTTGAGTTTGAAACAGTTTGAAAGTATGACTGCCTTAAGTTTCCAAAATTCAGCGCTATTTTAAGTTCAAAAGAAAATAACTTGATTGATGTAATTGAAAGGTGATTTTGAATTTCTAAAGTTTCTGATTTGTAGTCTCTAAAAGGGAAGTAAACCCCAACTAAATCTGGGTGAAGCCATTCGTTCTGTCCTTTAGTTGCTTTGGATGAATTTTCGTGATAGATAGTTTTCAAATTTGCTTTAAAATGCGTGTCTCCAAAGGCGTAAGCAACTAGAATTTGGTGCAAATCACGTTCATTAAATTTCTTTTTTGTTTCTGCCTTTTCCTTCTTTGCAATCTCAATATCTTTTTCCTTTTGAACTTTGGCCAAGTCGATTTTAGATTCAAGACTTCTGAGGAAAAATTGTGCTGGTCGAGAGCTTGTTTGTATAATCATTGAGCCCTCTCCATTGTTGTTTATGTCTGTATAGCAATATGCGGCTATTGTTGCCCAAGGTGTTTTTCCAGTCGTTTTGTAGTCTCCAACTGTTCCAATTTCATTCGCTTTGTCCCAAATTTCTTTGGCAGAAAGAGGAGTCCCTACTTTTTCAATTGTCCATTCTATTATGTCCCAAAAGGTTGTTTTTGTCATTATTTTCCTTTTTATCGAGTCTTTTACAATGCACTATACCGTGTGTTATGTGGCGTACTTTTTTATCATTTCAATCAATTAAGTAAAAACTCGATATTATTTTGCATAATTATAAAGGTTCTCTGCAATTTGAGTAGTTTTTTCGTCCTTGCACAGTTGCAAGCTGGCATTCCATAGCCTATCTTGCATTTCCTGATTTAAAATGATTTCATCTTCCTTAATCTCAATAAACTCATTTTTCTTCCATGTGATAAATTCCCCTGATTTTTTCAGGCTTTCTTCTTGCTTTTCAGTGAACAAAGGAGACATTATAACTCCGCATTTCTCTATTGAAATAAATGTCCCAAAATACTTCATTATAGTTGCCATTATTTTCATAAAAACTGGAATAATATTAATCTGATTACTCCACACTGTTTTGGATATTTCAAAACCAATAAAGGATAGTTTTGAACCTTTTACGTCTCTATACAAATCATGTAACTTAACAAAGAACATTCTTTTAGCAACCATGGCTTGATGGATGCCACTTTCATAACTCCACACATTTTTCATTTGCATATCATCCCATAGTATTTTACCCCCTTTAGTGACATTGAAAATTATTCTTCCGCCATTCTCAGAGTTTTCCAACAAGTTCAATAAATTTAAAGTCAACATAAACTGAGATAAATAATTCACTTGGAAATGTGAATCCATTCCATCTTCAGTTTCTACCCGTTTGGCAGCATAACCTAAACCAGCATTTATGAATATACAATCCAGAAACTTATGTTTACTTTGAATCTCGTTGATTGCATTCCGAACATCACTGAGTTTAGCAAGGTCACATAAAATAATTGACATTTTTTTTTTCATGGTGGAGTTTTCAATTTCTTTGATTGTAGACTCACCAAGTTCTTTAGATCTGCACAGCAAAATAACTTCATGAATTTGGTTATCAATTCCTGCCAATACTTTCGCCACTCCTTTTCCCATTCCATTAGTGCCACCAGTTACTAATATTTTCATTTTTATTTCCTCCTTTATTTATATGAATAATTTATACCTCATGTGAGGACGGGTCAGTATGCCACATAACGTGCGAATATATGCAATGCGTGATTTATCCTGTTTGGGGATGTTTTACGCATTGTGTTTATTTCTCCTATATCACCATACCGTCTTGAAAAAGCCAGTAGCTATGACTTTACTTTCCGAACAAAATCTTTTCACGTTGGCGGTAGCCGGATTCATTTGTTTGAATAATACGAAAGGAAAAGAATAATGGCAATTAAAAATAATTGGGATTCAGTATCTTCGGATCGATGTTCATTTGCAGGCAATCGCCCGCTATGTTTTTTAATCGCCCGCGATCATATTTCAATCGATCACGATACTTTTTAATCGATTTTGATTGATTTTACATCAGATCACCGGGTAAAACTTCGAAACCAAACTAATTTATTCGAACATTTCCGGTTCTTTGGATTTAAATAACGAGTCAACCGGGATTGAACTGTTAAAAATCTTTGCGTACTTAGCAATTTTATAGCGGACGTTGTGGGTAATGAATTATATAGATTTATAGTGATTTAAATCAAAAAAAGCGATAATATGAAATTCAATTGACAACTTAAATATAGAAATTACATCTATATTTTGACAACAATAAAGACAGGGACTACGATGAAAAAATTAAAGATTATCGGAATTATCATCATACTGATCGGACTGGGATTTTTATCAAAACAACTGCTCAGCCGGAAAAAGACCGATGACGGCAAAGGCTATAAAACAGTGCAGTTAACCCGCGGTACAATCGTTGAAGAAGCTCTCGCCATCGGTACCATCACGCCGGAAAATGAGATTCAGGTGAAGTCGAAAATTGCAGGGATCGTGGTTGAGCGCTTTGTGGAAGTGGGTGACGCGGTCCAAAAAGGCGATCTGATGGTCCAGATTTTACCCGATCCGACGCCTACTGAATTAACCGAAGCCCGGCGGGACCTGGAGATGAAGGAAATGGCGCTGAAGAACGCCCAAATACAATATAAGCGCAATGTGGAATTGCTTGGTAAAAACCTGGTGTCCGAAGAGGCTTTTGAAAGTTACAAACTCAAATACGATCAGGCCAAACTGCAACGGGACCTGAGTAAGGACCTGTTATCATTGATCGAAAAAGGGCAAACCAGTAAGGTTGAGTCCGTGGTAAAATCACCCATCGACGGCACAGTGCTGGAAAAATTCGTCAATATCGGCGATCCGGTTGTACCATTGACGTCTTATCAGCAGGGAACCGCACTTTTCACCCTGGCGGACATGAGCAGCCTGATTTTTCGCGGTACCATTGATGAGATTGATGTGGGCAAGGTCAGCGTCGGCGTACGGGCTGAACTGGAAATCGGTGCCCTGCCGGGCAAATCGATCCTCGGCGAGATCATCCGCATTTCTCCCAAAGCCCGTAAGGAGAATAACGCCACGGTATTCGACATTGAGATCAGGATCGTGGACACCCGGGGCATTAATTTACGGGCCGGGTATTCCGCCAACGCCAAGATTATTATCAATAAAGCCGAAAACGTCCTCTCTGTTCCCGAAAGACTACTCAGCTTTGCAAACGATTCGGTCTTTGTCGAAGTCGAAGACACCACTACCGGTATCGTTTCGAAGTGTCCCATTGAAATCGGGCTGAGCGACGGTATCAGCGCGGAAGTAAAATCCGGTATAACGGCCGAAGACCTGTTAGTCGAACGTCCGCCTAAAGAGATCAAATAGAGGTACAGAGACGTGTTGTTTAAAAACATCCGCATGATTTTCCGGGAACTGAGCAAACGAAAACTTCGGACCATGTTGACGCTTTTCGGAATTATCTGGGGCACCAGCTCTGTTATTCTTTTACTGACTTTCGGAATAGCGGTAAAAGCCAACACCTCCAAAACTATGCATGGCATGGGGGAAGCCATCTGCGTGATCTGGTCGGGGAAAACCAGTATCAGCTACGGCGGTTTTCCCAAAGGCAGACAACTCAGCTTTTATAATGACGATGCTCAATATCTGAAGGACCAGGTGACGCTCATTGACAATATCTCACCGCAGTATTCGCGCTCTGACATTCCGGTCAATGTCAATGATAAAAAACAGAATTTCACGATCAATGCTGTCTGGCCGGAATTTAAAGACATGCGGAATATGGTTCCCCGGGAAGGCAGCCGTTTTATTAGCGATCTCGATATGCAAAAACGCCGGCGGGTGGTATTTATAGGTAATGAAGTCGAAAAAACCATGTTCGGCGAGGAAAACTCAGTTGGAAAAATGATGCTGATCGACGGCATTCCCTATCGTGTTATCGGGGTCATCATTAAAAAAGAACAAGACGGCAGCTATAACGGCCAGGACAAAAATGCGATTTTTATGCCCACGACCACGTATCTCGGTATTTATAGCGATCGCTATATTAATAATATGATCGCCCGGGCAAAAGATGTCAGTCAAACCAGCCAGATGAAACAAGCCATTGTAGCGGCTATGGCGAAAAAATACCGCTTTTCACCGGAAGATATCCAGGCTCTGCCGATCTGGGACACTACCGAATATGATCAGTTCCTGGGTACTTTCTTTAACGGATTTACCATTTTCCTTGGTATTGTGGGCGTCATGACATTGATCGTCGGTGGCATCGGCATCGCCAATATTATGTACGTCATTGTCGAAGAGCGGACCTCGGAGATCGGCGTCAAACGGGCGATCGGCGCCAAGAAAAGAACCATTCTTATTCAATATCTGATCGAGACTTTTGTAATCTCCATGGTCGGCACCATCTCGGGATTTTTATTCGCGGTGCTGCTGATCTTCGGCATTAACAAGGCCCCGATCCAGGATTTTGTGGGCGTTCTGATTCTGAAACCCATTGTCGCGATCATAACTATCATTATCATTTCCGCTATTACTTTTATCGCTGGCTGGGGTCCAGCCAAACGCGCCTCCAACCTGGACCCGGTAGTGGCAATCAACAGTTAGGAAATAGGAAAATTATGGCCGAAAAAATAAATAGTGTCGTTAAAAATCTGCTGCTTGTCCGGTTGTTTGTTCGGGAATTGAAAAAAGAACGACGTAAAATATTTCTGACCATAGCAGGAATCGCCTGGGGTACTCTGACCATTATTCTGCTGCTGTCATTTGGGCAGGGACTGTCCACCCAGATGCTGCGCGGGCAAAAAGGACTGGGCGACAATATTGTCATTTTATATGGCGGGCAAACGAGTATTGAATATAAGGGCATGCCACAGGGGCGGCGTATCCGTCTACTGGAAGATGATTGTGATCTGTTGAAAAACAGTATTCCGGAAATTGATCGGATTGCCGGGGAATACGACAACTGGGGGATTACGTATAAATACGGAGAAACTGTCGTTAATGAACGGGTGCGGGGCGTCAGTTCCATTGGTTATGAAGACATGCGTTCCCAGTTTCCGCAACCGGGCGGGCGTTTCATCAATGAAAATGATCTGGAGTTGCGCCGCCGGGTGATATTTATGGGAAATGATCTGAAGAAAAATCTTATGGGCGACATCGATGCCGTCGGTAAAACCGTTTTTCTTAACAATATTCCCTTCACTGTCATCGGTGTGATGCAGAAAAAAATGCAAATGGGTATGTACGGAGGTCCGGATGCCAACGCTGCCGTTATACCAGCTTCAACTTTTAAAGGCGTTTTCAGTAATATTTACGTTAACCGGATTATCTATCAGGTCAATCAGATCGATAAATCGGAATACGTCAACCAGCAGGTCCGGCGGGTTTTGGCCCGTAAATACCATTATCATCCCGACGACAATAATGCGCTTAATTATTGGGATGTGATCAAGAATTCACAGCAAACCAAAAAAGCCTTTACGGGAATCACCATTTTCCTGGGCGTCATCGGCGCTATGACGCTGATCATCGCCAGTATCGGCGTGGCCAATATCATGTACGTAACAGTCAAGAAGCGCACCCGTGAAATCGGCATCAAACGTGCCATCGGTGCCAAAAAGTCGTTGATCAAGGCCCAGTTTATCATCGAAGCGTTACTGATCGATCTGACCGGCGGATTCATCGGGGGTGCGGTGGCCTATACGATTATTCGCTTCGTACAGAACATTCCTCAGGAAGATGCTGATTTTGGAAAAAACATGGCTATGCAAATTTTGTCCAATCCGGAGTTTTCCTGGACAATTGCCATCAGCACTTGCACGATTCTTGGAATCGTCGGCTTGTTATCCGGTTTTTTCCCAGCCCGCAAAGCCGCCGCTATCGACCCGATTAAAGCATTGCATTATGAGTAGAACTGGAGATTCGTTATGATAAAAATGGAAAGTATCCGAAAAGTCTACAATACCGGAAAAATCGAAGTCGAAGCCCTACGCGGTGTGGACCTTCATATCAGGTGTGGCGACTTCCTGGTCGTTATCGGGCCGTCTGGTTCAGGTAAATCCACCCTGATGAATATCATAGGCTGTCTCGATAAACCGACTTCCGGCGACTATACCCTGAACGGCCAGAACATTAAAAATATGAATGACAATACGCTGTCGGAATTACGTAATAAAGAAATTGGTTTTGTATTCCAGAATTTTAACCTACTGCCCTATGCGTCGGCCTATGAAAACGTGGAAATGCCATTGCTCTTTGCCGGTGTTGACGGGAAAAAACGCAAAGAAAAAGTGGTATCCATTCTCACAAGAGTCGGACTGGCTGACCGCATGGATCATAAGCCCAATGAACTGTCCGGCGGCCAGAAGCAGCGGGTGGCCATTGCCCGGGCACTGGTAAATTCGCCCAACATTATTCTCGCGGATGAGCCTACCGGAAATCTGGACACTCAATCGGGTGCAGAAATTATGGAACTTTTTGTTGATTTGTGGAAAGAGGGCAATACCATTGTCATGATCACACATGACCCGCGAGCGAAGGATTATTCGGATAATTATATCACTATTACCGATGGAATGATTGCTTCTTCAAATTAATTATAATATCCTGTACAAATCATACAATTTTTGCAAAATGTCAAATTGATGACATCATCCTGAATGCCGCTATTTACCAGATTTAACGTGGTGACCAGTAAATCTTGAATGTCGGCAATTCGTGAATTGCCCCTATTTGATTATTGATAGAATATTGAGGGCCACCTGCTTGCTGTTTTTACCGACCTCTTTGTATGGGCTAACACAGGACGAGCAGCTATCTGTAAAATCAACGCTGATATTTCGGGGCAGGTGATCCTATCAAAAAGAGTCGCGCGCCTATCTCCGGGACAGGCGATCCATGAAATCAATGCTGATATTCCGGGATTTATTAGGAATTGCCAGGTGAATATCGTGCCCTGCACCTCTAAACCGCAGACCAGCTGACGGCAGAAACCTAAAAATAATCATATCCTCATACCGTTTAAGTAAAAACAGAAGTATTAAATCAAAATTTCATTTAACGGTTGGCAATATAGCATGAAACGGATTGCAAGCGGTTCAGTATCAAACCGTGATGAAGTTGGAACGGGCGTAAACCGCTCCAATTAAGCACTTCACCGCTTTTTGCTATATTGTGTGTTACCCAACGTAATTATTCATTCTTTTTTCAATATTTTTAAGAAAAAATTCGTCAGACACACAAAGTTAAAAAGGAGTTTCTCCTCCTAAATGACAAATGATGCCCGCTTCCGTAAATATCTGTTTGACCTTTTGCATTTTTTCAATACTGGGGATAAGGTAATTCAACCCTGTATATTCACGATTTATGATTTTGTATTTTTCGCGTCCAAGATGATGAAGTGGCAAGATATTTATTTCGTTTCTACCCACTTCTTTTAGAAATGAAATAATTGAGTTAATATTCTCCATTGAATCATTAAACTGAGGAATCAATGGCAACCTGAATATGATCCTTCCATTAAATTCTTTCGCAAGTTGCTTTGCATTTTCGATAATTAATAAATTATCAGCATTTGTTCCTTCTTTATGTTTTTCTGAATCAAAATGCTTCAAATCAAAAAAAATCCAATCTAAATAAGGAATAACTCTTTGGAGATTAGTAAACGGTATATTCCCGCATGTTTCTATCGCAGTGTGTATATACGATTCGTAACTTCTTCGAAGAATTTCCTCGGCAAAATCAATTTGCATTAAAGGTTCGCCGCCCGACAGTGTTATGCCGCCTTCACTTCCCCAAAATTGCCTGTCACGCTGAATGATGTTTAATAGTTTTTCAGTTGTAATTTCATACCCGCTTAACTTCAAACCGTCGGTATAGCATACGGATACACAACTTTTATTTTCGCATGTTAAGCAAATCTTTCTATTAATAAAAAGTTCGCCTTCCTCCCTCTTTATTGCTCCTTCGGGGCATTCGTTTATGCAATTATTACAAGAAATACATCTTGAATGATAATACATAGGTACAGGCTTTCTGCTAATACCTTCCGGATTTGAACACCAAAAACAGTTGAGTGTACAACCATTTAAAAATATCAGGGTCCTACATCCGGGGCCATCGTGAACCGACAGCCCCTGAACATCGAAGATAGTTCCTCTAATTTCTTTTTTATCTTGATTTATAATCATTACAAGTAACAGCTAACATTTCAGGATATGCATCATATTTATTCATACACGTGCCTAAATCAGTTTGTGTAGATTGGAAGTTTGAGCAATGTTTACATTTTTGTGCATTTTCAAAATGACTACAAGACTCATCGTCAGCATTAATTATATTTTTATCTCTTTTACAAATACCATTAAAAACATCTGTATTCAGATAATATTTACAATCGAAGTGTTTCATATCTTTTTTATCCTATTTGTTCGTACTCTGTTCTAGCAATAACTTCATCTTGAATTTGTTTCCCAAGTTCAACCCAATATTGAGTAAATCCTGCAACTCTAACCATCAATCCTCTATAATTATCAGGATTTTTTTGAGCATCTTTAAGCATTCTAGAATCTACAACATTGAATTGTACGTGGAAACCACCTTTACGAAGATATGCTTTTATCATTTCTAAGAATTTTCTTGAACCTTCGCGACCTTTAACTACCGAAGGATGTATCTTCATATTTAACTGTGAATTCTGAGATAAAGAATGGTCGTAGCATGTGGCTGAATTAAACAATGCGTAAGGCCCATTTTTATCCGAACCCGGATAAGCAGAAACAGAACCGTCGGCAAAAGTAGTCCCACACAATCTACCGTCGGCAGTTGCTAATGTAACAGCGCCCATTGGAGCATGTGTAGAAACGGAAATTTGACAAGAATACATTGGCTCGTCATATAAAGAGATGTAGTTTTCACACATTTTGCTGAACCAAATTTGCCATTCTTTAAATAAATCATCGACAAATTTATCATCGTTTCCATATTTTGGAGCATCTAAGCATTGTTTATGAATTTTCAACCAATCCATATAGTTTGCTGTTTTCACTTGCTCAATTAAACTATAAGAACCTGTTTCTAATGCAGATAAATATCCAAAATTAGCATCAATTGCAGCTTTCAATTCAGCTAAAGAGAAGTTCTTTTCTTCAAATACATTTTTCTTTATAGAAGCCAGTGAGTTAACAAGATTTACACCGCCACATATTTCTACATTAAATGTTCTGTTATATCTACAACCTTTATTGCTAATATCTTTCCCAACTTCTAAACAGTCAGGTTTCAACATACTGTTAATGATTGAAGGCGAAATTTTGCCCCAAATATCATGTTGAATATTGTTTGTAAGCGTTAAAACTTTAACAGTAATGCTAAAATATTGTTTGAACACATTCCAAATGTCATCGTACGAATCTAATTTTGAACCATGTGCCGGATAAACTCTACGACCTGTTCTCTTATCTAATCCGTCGTATAAAACTGCTTCAAGAACTTTTGGTAAAGAAATAAAGTGAACACCCACACTTGTTGCAGGGGCTGAACCACCTGGAATATAATAGGTTTCACCATTCAATTCTAAGGGCATCCAACTACATGGGGATGTTTCAAGACAACCACCAATAGCCCATGCTCTGGCTTCTTCCAAAGCCATTCCTTCTTTTTTGAAGTTATTTAAAAGAAACTCCATTGCAACGCGGTTGTTTACCCATGCAGGATAACCTGTTCCTATTTTGGTGCATTCAACACCTTTCATTAAGAATTCTTCTGGCAGTTTTTCGTCATAAAGCAAACTCAATGTTGGTTGAGGTACGTCGCACGACATTGCAGATTCAAGAATCAATGTTTCTAATTCGTTTGTTGCACTATTTCCATCTTTATCTAAACCACCAACGCATAAATTATTAAATGTATTTCCACTTAAAACACCACCTACAACACCCATTGATGCGAAGCAATCCAACTCTGTGAATTTCATTCGCATGCATTCCAACAATTCGATAGTTCTTTCTTTCGTAAGAATACCTTTATCCATATCTTGTTTCCAAAAAGGATAAAGCACTTGACCCAGACGACCCGGTGATAATCCGGAAATTGGGTCTTCGTTAAGAACCGCAACGTGGAAAATCCAAATTAGTTGAAGCGCATCGTGAAATGTGCGAGGTTTGTTTTTCGACAACCATTCCAAACGTTCTGCTATTTCTAAATATTCGTCTTTTTGTTTTGCATCATTTTCGAGTGAAGCCATAAATTTAGCTTCTTTAGCATAGTTTAAAATCCATGTTTGAAGACCACCAAGCATTGTATGAACTGCCTCATAGAAATATAATCTGTCCATCCTGGGAACACCGGCAGCCTTTGCTTGTTTTTCTTTGCAAATATCTTTTATCCCTTCAATACCAAACTGAAGCGGGTAGTAATAGTTCATTACTTCTCGGCCTTGAGGCAACGTATATCCTGAATCGAACATACAGATAACTGCCCGCATAATTTCTTCTTTTGTGTCGTAATCCGGCACAAGTTGTTCATATTTATGCCCTATATCATCAACTGATTTATTAAACCATTTTTTTGCAACTTTTATCAAAATAGGCATTTCTTCTTTGCGAAGACCAAATTTGCCTGCAATGGAAATAACGCTACCTACACTTTTGGTAACATTTCCGCCACCCTGACCCATTGTAGTAACTTCGTCGGCGCTTGCTTTTCCTGCGTTTTGAACTTCTTTAAATAAATCGTCTTCTTTCGATAAAAAGAAACCTTCCGACATCCATGGCATAGGATATGAACCTCGTAAATAATTTGCCTTTCTCATAGCCAACAATTCGCCTGGTAATATCGCTGGTGTTAAGTGCTCAAACCCTGATTTAAGCGCTTCTGCTCTTCTGATAATTTGAACTTCGCCTTCCAATTCTTCCCAGCGGCGGGTGTACCAATAAGGAAATTCAACAGATGCAGATGATTTTGTATCGAAATACATTTGACGAGCTATTTCAACGCGTGGAGTTGCTGATTTTTTTTCTTCTCTATTTAAAAATCCGCCTTCTGGTTTAGCACCATAATAGTTATATATTTCGGTTGTACATTCTAAATCATTTATTTTTTTCATAGTCATATTTATTGAATTTTAATGTCTAAACTGCATTTTATAGATATTGTCTTTTCTTTTATGTTGGGTAACGGCCTTTGCTACTAACTGGGCATTCTTGTAATTCGATATTCTGTCTTTCATTTTTGCTACATTATTTATCTACCAGCGATTGTTTATCGTTTGTCTGCTTCTGCAGCTCGTCTTAAAGCTAAAAACGCTTCTTTTAGTGGTTGTGAAACAGAACTTGTAGGTTCAGCTAAAACCATTGATTGATAAATATTCAAAAATATATTTCTCTGTCTATGAAAAAAATGCAAGTAATGCCTTATAAAACCAATACAGTCTAAAACTGCAAATTCAACCCCAGTTTGTTCATAAAGACTTTTTGCATATTCGGCAACTTCGATTTCAATAATGTCAGTTGTTATAAAAATGTAATTATCAATTTTGCTTTTAGTCTTTGATAATTTTTGTAGTGCAACATCAATATCAGTTTTAGTAACGCGTTTATCTTTCATTTCATAGCAAGTAACAATTCTGTCGTCATTTGTTAATGTAATTTCTACATCACCAATTGAACCAGTCTGTTTGTCGGCTGCATTATGAGCTTTAAGTAGTTTGTTTACTTCTCCAATTTGGTCTTTTACGGTCTGATAAGCAGAAGATACAATTAAAACAGGTAGTCGGCTGGAACCTTTGCAATTCAAATGTTGCGTTAGCAACATTACAATTTCTTCGGTTGCAAGCGGAAGAATATCGTCAGCTTGTTTTAAGTCAGCAATTAGTTGTTCCATTCTCTGCTCGTCTTCTGCTTTAACGATTAACAGAAAACGGATAATTTCTTTCAGAATATATTCAGATTTTTCCTTGTTGCTTTGAATGAGATTTAATATTTCAACTGTAAAGTCATAAGGTTTTCTTGGCCTTCCAACTAATACAAATCCATCAGTCAATGGTCTATCAATATTCCTGAAAACAGGCGATAAATATGCAGTTGTAGGATTACAAGGCAACTTGTATTTATGGACAAATGGCTCGACAAACTCTTCATCAAAACCTCTTCCTGAAAAAGCATCGTCTGCTTTTATCTCTGTATACGGTTTTCTTATATCAAACTTTGGATTGTTAATTTTGGCAAGTAGACACGACATTAAAAACCTTATCGGGGCTTTAGTGGCATTGCACCTGCATATAAATTCAATCTTTTCTCTAACAACTAAAGATTTCAGAGAACTTTTCGACAAACTACCGACAGCTTTCTGAAATAGGGTTTCTAAAATATCTGATGGTGTAATTTTACTCATTGGCAAAAAGTGAAAAGCTATTTTTATGTTTTAAATCTTTTATTTTATAGTTTACCCAAATTACTTCTTGACGCATATCTTTGGTAGAATGAATTATTTTTTCAGGACTGTATATCTTGGTCCATTTACTTGCAGGATATAATTCTTCCATTAAGTCACAATCATAATTAGAAATGGCAGCAAGCCCTTCAATTGAGTTTAGTGTTTTGGCTAAATCTTTATGGTCAAAGTCAGTCATCTCAAACCCATATGCTTTTGTATCACCCCGTGTTTCGTGAATGTATGGAGGGTCGCAATAAAAAAGTGTTTCTTTGCTGTCATATAATTTTATGATGTCAATTGCGGGTCTGTTTTCAATTTGTACTCTCAAAAGACGTTCTGCTATAAAATCAAGCTGTTCAACGCCACCAAGCCAACGGCTGACAACTCCGCTCATTCCAGCACGGCTTGTATTTTTGCAATTTGCCCAACGACCAATTGAAGCAGTTTGAGCTAAACCAGTCCGAACCTGTCTTGCTCTTATATAAAAACGTCTTGCACGCTCAAGGATTGTTAAGTTTGGGTCTAATTCACAGGCAATTCCAAATTCTTCTCTCGAAAAAGGTGTTAATGCTATTTGCTCAATTAAAGCATTTTTTTCTTCTCGAAGAACTTTGAAAAAATTAACAACTTCACCGTCAATGTCATTGTATGTCTCTACTGGTGAAGGGTCTCTATTTAGTAAAACTGCACCCGACCCAGCAAATGGCTCACAATAATGTAAGCAATCAGGAAGTTGTGGTAAAAGCCAGTCGAGATGAGAGAATTTCCCACCATACCAACCAAAGGCAATAAGTTTCTTTGGTTTTATCAACCGTTGTAATGGTGGGGCAGTTTTTCTATTATTTTTTTGTATAGTTTCCAAATCCATTTTTTCTGTAAAGTTAAAGCTTTTCTTATAAATTCGAGGAATTTATTTACTCTGTTTTAAGCAGCAAAAATTCCATTATTATTCCGTCTCTGTCTTTTCTTCGCCTTGTTGGTAACGATTGTATATACAGAATTCCATATATATTTTACTATCTTTTCATTTAAATCCACATATACTACAAAATCAGAGGTATATACGGAACTCTTTTTATTATTACAATTCATCCAATATGTCCATTTTATCAATAGGGCTTTTAATTTTACGAAATGCCGTACTTGTAATGTGAGTATATATTTCTGTTGCCTGCCCCGTAAGAAAGAATGACTGTATCGGGGTTCTACTGCTTTTATGTCCCAGAATTTCCTGTATGTATCTCAAATCAGTACCTGACTCCAGTAAATGGGTGGCAAAGGAGTGCCTCAATGTATGAACTGTTGCCTGTTTATTAATTCCACTTTTAAATAGCGCTCGTTTAAATATTTTTTGAATGCTACTCGTGCTGTATTTTTTCTTACCTATTCCTTCAAACAGCCAAACTTCAGGTTCGTAGATTTTATAATATTTTCTTAATAACTGCAGTACTTTTTCAGATAATAAAACATAACGGTCTTTGCTTCCCTTGGCGTTTCTGATAAATATCTGCATCCGCTCAGAATCAATATCGGCTACTTTAATTTCTGTTGCTTCACTCACCCTTAAACCGGTAGAGTAGATCAGAAAAATGATACATTTATGTTTAAGGTTTGAAATCTGCTTGAAAATTAGCGCTACCTCCGATTCGCTTAATACGATGGGTAATTTTTTCTCCTTTCTTGACCGTTGAATGTTGTAGTATTCTTTTTTTCGGCACAGAATTTTTTCATAGTAAAACTTGCTGGCATTGATTCGTTGGTTTTGCCGGCTGCTAGAAATATTCTTTGTCTTTATCAACTCCAATATATAAGCATTTATTTCTTCTGTTTTTACCTCTTTTAAATTTCTGTTCTGAAAATTTAGATAAAAATCTCGAAAGTAGTTAAAGTAAATATTTTGAGTATTACTGCTGTATCTTTTTTGAATTAGCCTGTTTTTATATCCTGTTAATATTTCATTCATTGCTATTCAGATAATAAAGATATTTAATAGACATGTCAACAGGAATATTACGCGGCTTTGCATAAAATTCCCCACCCAATTGGCTTTACTTAAAAGCGCATATGTTTGACGGATTCACCGCGATTGGCTAATTCGAGTAGTGCGTCAATACCGATATCCAGATGGTTTTTTACATATTTCAGAGTAACTTTACGGTCGCTCTCAGCAGTTTTAATACCTTCGGGAGTCATCGGGCTGTCAGACACAAGCAGTAAGGCACCATGGGGAATTTTATTCGTAAAACCAACTGTAAAAATAGTAGCGGTTTCCATATCGATCCCGGCTGCTCTGATCTTAGTCAGGTAATCTTTGAATTTTTCATCGTGTTCCCAGACGCGGCGATTGGTTGTATAAACCGTTCCGGTCCAGTAATCAACTTCATGTTTTTTGATCATTGCCGAAACTGCCTGCTGTAAACGGAAAGAGGGGAGTGCCGGTACTTCCGGTGGCAGGTAGTCATTGCTGGTGCCTTCACCCCGGATGGCGGCAATAGGCAGGATCAGATCGCCGATTTTGATCTTTTTCTTGAGACCACCGCATTTCCCGAGAAAGAGCGCTGCTTTGGGTTTAACGGCAGCCAGCAGGTCCATAACGGTCGCCGCCATGGCGCTGCCCATACCGAAGTTGATAATCGTGATATTTTTAGCCGTGGCTATCTGCATGGGCTTATCTTTTCCCATAATCGGCACGTCGAACCGTTCGGCAAAATAACATAAATAATCACTGAAATTTGTCAACAGAATATATTCACCAAACTCTGATAATATTGTGCCGGTATAGCGGGGTAACCAGTTTTTAACAATCTCTTCTTTTGTTTTAAAACCCATTCTTTCCTCGAATAATTATTAAACATAAGTTATTAGGAATTGGGATTCCTGCAAAGCTTAACTTTAGTAATTACAGATTGCCGGAAATAGAAGCGGGGATTTTTAAACAGGATTAATGATTTTTCTGCATTTTGTTGAATTTCTATTTATAGATGTCTATTCAATATAATCTGCTTTGAATGTTCCCTCTCCGGTAATTTCGGGAAACAAAATCCATGCCCAGATGCCATTATATGAACTATTTTCCAGGGTACCGATTAATTGCAGATTATTATCTTTGTATTGAGAATTTAACTCGATCCACAATTTGTCATTGTTAAATCATCCGATTAATATACCGTCACCAACTTGTGGGCCAATATTTTTTGGACTTCCTATTTTATCAAAATGCCATTCACCGGAAATATTACCGGTACTATCTTTCACTATGGTAAATCATCCTTCAACAACTTTTTTCCCGTCAGAATGGAAACTGCGGTAATGATACGAACCCGATGGAATATAAATTGGATCAACAGGATTTATGCAAAAAGATAAAATGATGATTCTTTGATTCAAATCACGTCCGAGTGAAACTCCGTCCTAAATTAAGCATCGGAAGCAGTGATTTTTTTATGTAATCGTTGTTTGCGTTTTTGGAGACTACCTAATTCGTTTGTCCTGGTAAAAGGTAATTGATCAATCGCGCGTTGAGTAAAACGGAGTGCATCCGGATACGCTTTGTCCCGGTGCTCATAATATTTCGCCAGTTCAATATAGGGCTCGATTGCATAGGGATAATCCTTACCGATGACTGCTTTCCAAAGCAGAAGGGCTTTTTCAAACTGTCCGGTTTTTTTGTAAAGGGCCGCTAATTCCAGACAGGTTTTCTGTCGCCGGCCTATGGAAATATTTGAATTCAATACATTTTCATAATGGGCGACACTGCGTTCAATGTCTTTCTTGCGGGTAAACATCCGCGCTTTGGCGTAATCTGTCAGAGGATTATCGTCGGGCTCGCGGGATTCATAGGCGTTCAAGATCAGAATCAGATTAGCGAGCATGGTGATAATGTCAAAACGATTGTGGTAAAAAATCCGCTCGATTTTGTCAATTCGCCGGCTGCGTAAATAGTCAAAGTATGCATCCGGAATCATGTCCCCGGGAATATCATCTTCCCGAAACAGACCTAAAAGATCGGTTTCAACGGTCTTCAGTTTACAGTTCTCCATGGAATATTTCCAAAACGTTCTGGTGGAGTGCAGGAGGTCGATATGATTGGTATCTTCCGGTATTGGTTGCATTCGGTTCATAACAAACCGTGAATTCAATAATGGGATATCGAAACTTTTGCCATTATATGAAACCAGACAGTCAAATTTCGGGATCACTTTCCGGAGTAGTTCCAGCATGCCTTCCTCATGGCTGAACTGGGTAATAAAATACTGATGAACAATGAAGCTGTGGTTTTCAATAAAACCCAGACCAATCATAAAGGCTACCGTACCGGTTCCGCCGCTTAAACCTGTGGTTTCGGTATCGATAAACAGGAGACGCTGAGGATCGACGGAATTGCTTATTTGAAAAATTTCAGGGAGAAGTTGTCTGTCCAATGAATAGATTTGATTCAGGTTTAGATTTCCATAGGGTTCATCTAAATCATAATTGTATTCGGCTCTGAAGATATCACCGAAGTGAGTATTGATCCAGGAACCATGGACGACAGTGGATATGGATTGGGGTTTTTTCTCGACATTGGATTTTGGGAAGTATTTAGCGCCGTCTTTATGCTGGAAGAGGCGATTTAGTTCTTTCCGGATCTGAGGAGATGATTCTGTATCAGGATTTTTTTGATCGACTTTGGAATAGAGGGCGTCAAGACGGTCACGAATGTTTTTCATTATGTAAAAAATAGGCGTAAAACGGACAATAAGCAAGCAGCAAGACACTATTATACTTGGCATTATTCACCGAAATGTTTAGAATTCAATTGGTTCATAATGAAAGGTAACCAATGAAAACTGACAGAAAAACGATTCTGATAATTCTTAGTTTTTTCACAGTGATAAGCACAGCGCAACCGCTGTTTCGCTTTGCCTGGTTTACCGATACCCATGTGGGTGGCACAACCGGTGCGGAAGACCTCAAACTGGCGGTAGCCGACGTCAATTCACAGGACAGTCTCGATTTTCTTATTATTTCAGGAGATATCACCGAACTGGATATTGCCGGCAACCTGGATACAGCAAAATCGATTTTAGATAAAGTTGAAATTCCTTACTATATCATTCCCGGAAATCACGACACAAAATGGTCTGCGTCGGGGACCAGGAAATTTGCCAGTCTATTTGGCGATGACTATTTTTATTTTGAGTACAAAGGAATACGCTTTATCGGTTTTGACCAGGGGCCGCTGCTGCGAATGGGTGACGGATATGTGAGTCCTGAGTGCCTACGCTGGTTGAAAGAGACCTTGGAAAGCATGGCCAATCCCGATCAGCCGGTCTTCATCGTGAATCATTATCCGCTGGATGAATCCGTCAGCAACTGGTTCGAAGGCGCAGATTTACTCAAACAGTTTAATGTTCAGGCGATTTTGCACGGGCACGGTCATAGCAATCGACTCACGAATTACGAAAACATTCCCGGCGTAATGAGCCGGTCAACGCTGCGTGGCAGGGAAGAATATGGTGGTTATACTATCGCTACTGTTCGGACGGATTCGGTTTTCTTTCAGGAACGCAAGGTAGGCGGCAATACAACGCCGGTGTGGGCGGCGCTTCCAATCAGGAAATACGACTGGTTGGCCGATACAAGCGGATTCAATCGCCCTGATTTCAGTATCAACCAGGAATTTTACAATGTGAAAACGGTCTGGTCTCATCAGGCCGATTGGGCGATTGCCGGGTCTCCCGCCATTGGTGAGGGAATTGTGGTTGTGGCGAACAGCTCCGGTGCGGTTGAAGCATTTGAATTAAAAGATGGGGCGCTGATCTGGAAGTATCAGACCGGTCAGCCCGTCTATTCAACGCCAGCTGTTGATAATGGCAAAGTGATCATTACTTCTACTGACTCGAGTATCTATTGTTTGGATGAGCGGAACGGTGAGATGCTCTGGAAATATAAGACCGAAGCGCCGCTTGTTGCCATTCCGGCTGTTGCCGGTAACCGGGTATTTGTGGGCGCCAGTGATGGAAAGTTTCGGTGTTTAAATCTGAAAACCGGCAGATTACTTTGGGAATATGGTGGTGTCCAGGGATTTGTTGAATCGAAGCCATTTATCTACAAGGACAAGGTCATTTTCGGGGCGTGGGATAATCATCTGTACGCACTGGATATTCGGTCCGGGAAACTGCTTTGGAAATGGGCGGACGGGACCAAAGGTATTCTCTATTCACCGGCTACCGTCTGGCCGGTGGCGACCATGGACAAAGTCTATATTTCAGCGCCGGATCGCTATCTGTCCTGCATTGATGCCGACGACGGTTCGACTGTCTGGCGTTCCAGGGGATTCAAAGTGCGTGAAACTATTGGAATATCGGAGGACAATTCCGTTGTGTTTGCCAGGACCATGTGGGACACGGTTGTGGCTTTCGATCCCGCTGTTCCGGAACTTAAACCAATCTGGATTTCCAATGTTAAATACGGTTATGATATTGATCCGTCCATGCCGGTAGAAAAGGGCGGAACCCTCTTTTTTGGAACAAAAAACGGATTTGTGTATGCCCTTAATTCGGAAACCGGGCAAACAATCGCCGGTCATCGAATTAGTGTCGCTTTAATCAATACTGTAGTGCCAATTGATAATCGCCGGGTAGTGGTAACGGCAATGGATGGCAGGATAGTATTACTGGAACTTCAGTAGTTTTATTCGCCGATTACCTGCACAAATATTTGACGCTGACGGGGAGTGTTGTCATGATCAATGACCACAATTTGCTGCCAGGTTCCCAGAACCAGTTTTTCCTTGGTAAAGGGAATTGTGATTCCCGGGCCCATAAAACTGGCGCGGATATGGGAAAAACCGTTATCATCACCCCAGGTTTGAGAATGATGAGAATGCATCTGCCGGGAAGCGAATTTTTCCAGTTGTTCCTGCATATCCAGAACCAATGCCGGTTCAAACTCAATCGTAGTGACACTGGCGGTAGATCCAATTACTGTAATTGATGCAATCCCATTTTGACACCCGGATTGACCGACAATTTTCTGCACCTGTTGACTGATATCAAGGATGTCGGAAAATCCTTTTGTCTGAATACTTATTTTTACACCAAACACCATTTATAGCTCCGTTATTTTTCTAAAGTTATATAAAAAACATGGGAAAAACTTTGATTTTCACTGTCGTTAAGTGTAATATTGCCTATGCAAAATAGCAATGTATGCCCCAAATGATAAATATTAGGTCGGGTTTTAGTACATGACGCCAGCATTGGAACTACTGAATAATGTTAAAGATCTGTTCGGTCATCATGTTGTTTTTGGAACCGGTATACTGTTATTCAGCGGTTATTTTCTTGGGAAACTGGCTGACAAATTAAAGTTACCAGCTATCACTGGTTATATTTTGGCCGGTTTATTACTGGGCAAATCGGTAATCAGTATCATTCCTGAAACGGCGCCTTATAAATTGAATAGTATCACGGAAATTGCGCTGGGACTGATTGCGATTACGATTGGAGCAGAGTTTGAATTTTCGCGGCTTCGTCAGATCGGTAAAAATATTCTGCTGATGACAGTCTTTGAGGGCGTTTTTGCCTTTATTTTCGTAACGACAATCTTCGTTGCTTTCGGTATGAAAATTCAGTATGCACTCCTTTTAGGATCTATTGCCCCGGCGACGGCACCGGCAGCTACCGTTGTCATTATCCGTGAGACACGCGCTAGGGGACGATTCATTGATATTTTATATGGAATCGTGGCGTTGGATGATGCGCTTTGTATAATCATTTTCAGCATCACTTTTGCATTGGTCGGACCGGTAATCGCCGGAGAACTTGTACCAGGCATCAGCGGATTATTTTCGGGATTATTTCTTGCTCTGAGAGAGATTGGATTGTCAGTGTTGCTTGGAATTATTAGCGGTTTTGCGATGTTTAAACTGACAGTGCGAAGATATAAATTGAATGAAATTTTAATCGTGTCAGTTGGGATAATATTTATTTCCACTTCAATTGCGATTGTCAGCGGATTATCCCATCTGATTGTCAATATGGTTGCGGGTGCGGTACTGGTTAATACATCATCACGAAATAAGCGAATATTCAAAGTAATTGAACCGCTGACACCGCCACTATTTGCCCTCTTTTTCATTCTTGCAGGGACGGAAATTGAGATTGGTGTATTTGTTAACGGGCTGATTATATTGTACGGATTGATCTATACCGTCAGTCGTTTTGCCGGGAAATATATTGGTATATACTCCTCTGCGATACTCGGTAAAAGTTCCGATAAAATACGAAAATATCTGGGTTTCTGTCTTTTTCCGCAGGCAGGCGTAGCAATTGGTTTGATTCTGTTCGTTCAAACTTCGCCACTTCTGGCCGGAGTTACGGCCGATATCAGGGAAGTTTTAATACTCATTGTCAATGTAATCTTGTTCAGTATTTTTATTAATGAACTGGTTGGCCCGCCCCTTTCCCGCTTTGGAATACATAAAGGAGCAGATTTTGATCGATAAATACGTTGTTTTTTAGAGCTGAATCATTTATACTTTTCCATACCGGTAATGGGGAAAATGACATTGCTAAGTACATCAATACATTTAAGACGATAAAGGGGCTTTTGTGCAATTTGTCCTGAAGTTTTTCGAGTTGATAAAATATTTCTTTGGTCAGCATATTGTTTTTGGTACCGGTATGCTTTTGTTAGTTGGATATTTCGCCGGACGACTCGCCGAGAAAATTCGTTTACCTGCGATCACCGGGTATATTCTTGCAGGCTTGATTCTGAGTGATTCTGTGACGGGGATTATCCACCAAACCGTTGCCCTGCGAATGACCAGTATTACTGAAATTGCACTTGGAATGATCGCGATAACTGTCGGTGCGGAATTTGAAATATCGCGACTGAGAAAAACGGGCCTGACGATTATGATAATGACCATTTTTCAGGCCGTGTTTGCGTTTATTTTTGTCATTATCGGTTTGACAATTATGAAAATGGAAATGAGTTATGCATTAATTCTGGGCGCGATCGCTACGGCCACCGCCCCGGCGGCGACAGTAGTGATTGTAAAGGAACTCCGGGCCCGGGGCGAATTCGTCGATTATCTTTATGGTATTGTCGCGCTGGATGATGCGGTTTGCGTTATCCTGTTCAGTATCATTTTTGCATTGGTTGCGCCGGGACTGGCCGGAAGCATTGCCGGACATGAATCCACGATAATGAGTAGTATTTCACATGCCGGCCTGGAAATTCTGTTTTCCTGTCTGCTGGGAACGACCAGCGGTTTTCTGCTCCATAAATTTACCCGGGAGAAATACCGTCTGAACGAAATATTAATCATTTCGATTGCCATCATTTTCCTTACCATTTCGATTGCCATAGTACTAAATCTGTCGTTGTTAATATCCAATATGATGATGGGCGCGGTGCTGGTCAATTTATCTCATCGAAATAAACGGATCTTTCGGGTGATTGAACCGGTTACGCCGCCACTGTTTGCACTCTTTTTTGTTCTGGCAGGAACGGAACTCCATTTGTACGTATTTACTAAACTTGCGGTTATCCTGTTTGGGTTGATGTATATTCTGGCCCGTTTCGCCGGAAAATACCTGGGCACCTGGATATCGGCATTTCTGACAAAGACATCCACCGGTATTCGAAATTATCTTGGTTTTTGCCTGTTTCCGCAAGCCGGTGTTGCGATTGGACTGGTTTTGTTTGTTCAGACATCACCTGTCATGCTGAATGCACCGGAAATTGTCAGAGAGATGATGGTGTTAATTGTAAATATTGTCCTGTTCAGTATTTTTATCAATGAATTAATTGGACCTCTGATCTCAAAGTTTGGAATAGTCAGAGGTGCTGAACTCGAATAGTTGAGGTGCATATTATGGATATTTTTAAAATAGTCAATGAAAAAACCTGTGCAGTAAACTTCAATGCAAAGGATAAAAATGACTGTCTGCGAAAGCTGGCAGAAATACTGTCAACGGATATATATGAGATAACTGTAGAAGACATTTACGAAGCACTGCTTCAACGGGAAGAGATGGGTTCGACCGGATTTGAGGAGGGTATCGCAATTCCACATGCAAAAGTCCCCGGATTGCATGAATTCCATATGGTCATTGCGCATTCGAAAAAGGGAATCCCGTTTGAAAGTATTGACGGTAAAAAATCCCATCTGCTCTTTGCTATAGTAGGCCCCGATGAGCATACCGAGCAGCACTTGCAGATTTTGGCTCAGATTTCCCGGATATCTCGAAACCCGAACGCCCGTCGTGAAATGACCCAGTCCCGTTCTAATATTGTACTGAAGGAGGCGTTTTTGCGGTACGTGACCAGCAAGACGGCATCCAAAGAAAATGGAAAAAACAAATTATTGATGGTGATTCTGTATGAAAAACGCTACCTGGATGATATTCTGGAGCTGTTTCTGGAAAGAGGTATTCGGGGAGTCAATGTTCTGGAATCTACCGGAATTAAAGATCAATTGTCAACAATTCCGCTGTTCAGCGATTTCCTGAACTTTCTGGGTGAGCGCTCGGATGTCAGTAAAACGATTATGACGGTGGTGCCGGAGAAAGATGTATCGGAAATTGCTCAGGGGATCGAAGAAATCATGGGCGATCTGGATAAGCACACCGGCGCTATGGTAATGGCTCTTGATCTGTTCTTTATAAAAGGATCGATGGAGATTTGAAATAGTAAATGACATCGGATTGGTAAAAAAAAGGCTGATCGTCGTAACGAATCAGCCTTTTTTAAATGTTGAGATAAATTCTACTACCGCTTTAATTCGCTCTTGATAAGATCCATTAATTCTTCCAGCATGACCGGCTTGGCGATCCATTTTCGTCCGGTTTCATTCAGGCGTGAGGCAATTTTCTCATCGTGATCATAACCGGTAATAAACACAAATGGCAGATCAGGATTGAACATCTGGACCTTTTCATAGAGGCTAAAGCCGTCTTCGTTTGGCATGATAATATCCGACAGGACTATATCCGGCTCGGTATTCTGAATTTTTTTCAATGCTTCAGGAGCGGAAAATGCCGATTGAACATCAAATCCGTTTTGAGCGAAATATTCGGAGTACAGCTCACATATCAACTTATCATCATCGACAATTATTATTTTTGGTTTCATCGGGTCTGTTCCTATGCTTTTTTATTCACAATGTGCAATAATATACGTTTAAAAATCATTAAAGAAAAATCAGGATCGCTTCTTTTCCAGACCTTTGCCCATCCATTTTTTAGCCAACAGTAATGATATTGGCGAGACGATGGCAATCAATCCATAAATCAACCACATGGTTTGGGTGTTCATCTGGGATGGTGCAACACCTTCCGGGCAGTAATTCATTAAAAACCAGCCGCTGTACATTGCGGTGACAATTTTTGTCAGAAACCATGGAAACTGACCAAGGCCCATATAGATACCGGTCATGTTTTTCGGTGCGATTTCAGCAACCCATTGCAGAAACCGCGGCTGCCACATGGCTTCACCAATGGTCATAATGATCAAATAACCGAAAACGGTGTAGATACTCGGTCCCAGAGTCAGCAGAAATGTTGGCATTGCCATGACAAATGTTCCCAGGATCATCATTTTATAGGTATCTTTTTCAGCAGTCAATGCTGCCACCATGGGCGTGAGAATGAAAATCAGTAATGGGTTGAAATTCACGAAGAATTCAAAATTATCCGATACGACACCGGTAAATGCCCGGCTGAAATATTGCGGCAGCGTCAGCCAGTTATGGGCAAAGAGCGTCTGTACGGGAATTAACATGAAAATAAAAAACATAAAACGGCCGTCGCGAATCGGAAAATTTTTAATATAATAGGCAAATTTTTCTTTGGCGGACATTTTGGCCATTTCGTCGTCTTCTTTTTTATCCGCCTCTGTTCTATCTTTGGCCACATTCGCAAGTGCCAGTTTTACAGTCTTTTTCGAAAGGATGAAGGCGATTACGAGAATACCGGCGACGGTTAACGCGATAAAAACCCAGTACACGCCGATGATTTCATAACGCTTGCGAATCGGAGGCGAAATAAGTCCCGGCAGGAAACCGCCCAGATTCATAATGGCATAAAGCATGGCATAGCCCATTGCGGCGGTTTTTCCACTGGTAAATTGTTTTACTGCGGTATAGCAGGCAGGTTGATAAATACCGTAACCAAGGACAATTCCCAGAATTCCCAGCATCGCCAATAGATGGGCCGAATTCCATAATCCGCTTATGCCAAGTCCCGGGGCGATTGTCAGGAATACTCTTCCAAAAAGCATAAATGTGAGTGATATCAGGAGCGCTTTCCGGACGCCGATCCAGTCTACGGTGCCGCCTAAAAACAGCATGCTCAGGGTGATACCGGCCGTCAGTATGCCGACCATCCGTCCGGCCTCAATATCGTTTAGTCCGATGTACTGGTTGAAAAATATTGCCAGTAGACCGAGCACTCCAAAATACGTAAGTCCTTCGAGCAGGTAGGAAAGGTTAATGCCCCAGAGTGCGCGGGGGGCATGAATCAGGTTGATGAAGGGATCGGTTATTTCCCGTAATGGGTTTTTCTTGATGTCTGGTTTTTGTTCTTCCATAATTCCTCGCTTAAATAATCAAATAATTAATTGTGTAAAATCTAAAAAATGCAAGATCATTTCAAAATAAAAACTCTATAAGATCTATTACATTTAAAAAAAGGAATGATCAAAACCGAAGCTCCTGCCGATGATCTGATGCTGTAAATTAAGAATAAAGAAAAAGCGGCACTTGACGCGGTTAAATTGGTAAAAACCGACTCCCGGCTGCATGGATAATCAGCGAGATTCCTGCATTTTATGAATGACTTTTGTCATAAATTTCCGTGAAAATAAGCGATTCGCGAAAACGCCGACTTTATTCATAATACCGGGGATAATAATGCGTTTGCCTTTCATGAATTTATTATATGTAATT
The DNA here is from genome assembly GCA_018824205.1 of bacterium. GTDB lineage: Bacteria > Fidelibacterota > UBA2242 > UBA2242 > UBA2242 > B118-G9. Next base: position 237 of record JAHJGX010000134.1, on the reverse strand, counting down.
GTGGCAACCTCCTCAGCAGTCATAATTCCCATTAAACTCATTTGATTCATCAGCTTGGAATTTTCCAGTTCTGCAAGTTCCTGAAAACCGGTAGCAGTATTAAACCGGCGGGTATTAATTGTGTAATTCATCTTGCGTATGCAATCTTTGGATGTTTAAAGTAATTCATCACACGCTTAGGCATTTTCTGCAGCATCCGCATATGTGACAAAACACCCTTCTTTAAACTCTTTTCAT
>JAHJGX010000133.1 GCA_018824205.1 bacterium | reverse complement strand
CCGCGCTGCTGGACCAGATGCGACTCATTTTACTCGGTTATGAGTAAAGCTGGATAAAACATTTTATTCTCGTGTTTATTTACGTAATTTTCAGCGTAATGATTTTTCAATTTACATGAGATATTAAAGATGAAATCCGGCAAAGACAATCTACCCTTCAGGCAATACAATCGGATCTTATTAGCCTTTGTTATTGCTATTCTCGTTTCACTTTCAGTACTCTTGATTACAGTATATGCTCCCGGCATATCGCACGACAACGTTAAAAAAATTTATTATGCGGACAATATCTCCAGAGCCCACCAGATAGTCATTGATCGGTTTAATAAAAAATACGAAGGCACGATAGAAGTCGTTCCCATTGATTTACCCTTTATCAAGTTTAACACAAATTTAAGGAAAGAACTTCTCGCAAGAACATTACGCAACCGTAATACTTTGATTGACGTATTTGCTATTGACCAGGTTTGGAATGCCCGTTTTGCCAAGTGGGCTGAACCCCTGACATCATATTTTTCGGCAAAAACCGTAGGAACGATATTGCCTAAAGTTCTGGCTAATTCATATTCTAAAACTTCTATTATTAGTATTCCGCTGCATGTTGATGTTGGTGTGATGTATTATCGCCGCGATCTTGTAAGGAATTTAGATAAGACCGGAGAACTAGAATCAATTTTAAAAAACTCAATTACATGGGATGATTTTTTTCAGCTAAATCTTCAATACAACAGGCCCCACAATTTTTATTCCTTCCAGGGCTATAATTATGAAGGGCTCATCGTCAATTTTATGGAGATACTTGGTTCGGAAGAATCCAATGCAATTTTTAACATGGACTCTTTGAAAATCAATCTGCAACCGGCCAAAAAGGGAACGGCATTTATTCAAGACCTTATTGAAAAGCACAAACTCACTCCTCCTGAAGTTACGACATTCAATGAAGATCGCTGTTACGAGCACGCTTTAAAAAACAATATCCCGTTTTTCAGAGGATGGCCTTCATTCTATAAAACCCTGGAAAACAGGCCCGAGAAAAATCTGATCGGTATTGCCGCGATACCACATTTTAAAGATCAGCCTTCGGCTTCAGTCTTGGGAGGCTGGAATCTGATGATTTCCAAACACTCCAAATCTAAAAAAGAAGCTGCTGTGTTCATAGAATATATGATTTCTCCCGAGACCCAGAAAATCATGCTTAAAGAGGGCGGGTTTTTACCTGTTGTAGAATCCCTATACAGCGACCCAGATATACTGCAAGAAATGACGTACCTATCCTATTTAAAACAGTTGGTTGATAATGGATTTTATCGTCCGAACGCCCCTCAATACACACAATTATCAAAAATACTTGCCGATCATATTCATAAGATATTGGCTAATGAAACCAGCCTGGAAGATGCTTTTAACAAACCTATTGTAATCAATCGATACTAATGAAATTATCAGCAGGCAGTAAGAGGTTTCATTTTAACATCAGACATATTATTCTGATTTTTGTGGTTACGTTTCTGTTTCTGGCAGTTTCATCTTATGTAAATACCCTTTCCAAGAACAACCTTTTTTCCAGGACTACCGATATCTATCGTAAAAGTTCAATTGAGAATTTAGCAGACCTTACAGCGACCTCTTTAGAACTCCTGCTGGAACAGGTAATAATTAATCCTGATCAATATTCTGAAAAAAAGCAGAATATAATTCACGGCTTCGATATGATTCTCAGCCAACAGACTCTTCGTGAAAACATCAAAGAAATCTGCGTTCTCATCTACCACAACGGTGCTGTTTTTGCCATAGATAACGGCAATGAGTTATACTCATATTTTGTGGAAAATGAACTTCCTCACGATTTCAAGCAACAACTTCATCAACCGGCGATTAAAATATTCCGGTCAGTGGAAGATAAAATCCAATCGGAAGAAGATATTTACAGTTTTACCGATGAAGATCACCTTTTTCACATTATCGTTCCCATGATGCTGGATGGAGAATATTCCGGCGCCTTATATATGCGGATCGGCGTCGACTACCGAAGCCTGATCAAAGAAATCAGCATTGGCTATTCGAACATTAGCATCATTTTTACAGCCCTGATTATGCTGGGATTATTGTCCATGTTTTACCTTTCCTCATATATGGTTAAGGAACGTGATACGGCACTGCGTCATCTGTTTGAAGAGCAGCAGGCTCAACTGAAGCAAAACATTGAACTTCAGAAGGAGCAGCACTTTGCCAGAAGAATTTATCATACCCACCATAAAGCCGAAAAAATTATGGGATACATTAAGAATGACCTCCGTAACCTGGAGCCCGATAATCTCAAAGAAGGCGTGTCAAAAATTTCAAAATTCGCCGGCTTCATTCAACGCATTATTTATGATATGAAATCCTATAATCCACCAATTAATACGATCCGAAATCCCGCCTTCCATAGCGACATTAACAGCATCATTGAATTTATTGTGAAAAACCTGTACGGACGTCCGGAACAATTTGGAAACCTGGAAAAGATCACGACTTCTCTTGACAAAGCGCTGCCTGTTGTCCATATCAATGAATATGTCATCTGGGAAATAATTGAGCCGTTAATCTATAACAGCATCGACCACAATCCGGACGGCAAAGTAACCATAAACATCCAAACGAAATATGACCAAGAACAAAATATTTCTACTGTCACAATTGATGATGATGGCGTTGGAATCGGTCAAACCATGCTGGATAAAAATAAAGACGGCGTTCAGAACATTTTTCTTGAACATACATCTAATAAAAGTCTTTCTGAAAATTCAGGATATGGATGTTACATCGCCTATCAGATCTGCAAACATCGCTGTGCTTGGGAACTGGCGGCAATGAACAATGCAAACGGTGGCGCACGATTTATGCTTACAATTCGCCATGTGGAAGGGACGCCCTATGCAGAATGATATAATACATTTATTGGTTATCGAAGATGAGAAATACGATGTTGATCGTATTGTAAATACCTTAAAACCTTATGAATCAAAGATACAGATAAAAGACGTTGTAAAAAACGGTTACGATGCTCTGAACTGTATCAAGACTAAGGGCGAGTATGACGTTGTCATTTTGGACTACCAGATTTCCGGTGGATTATACGGTGAAGCCTTAATAAGAAAGCTTAAAGATCTGGACCCGACGCTTCAAATATTAGTTATCACTAAAATGACAATAAATCAAACCGATCCGGGTTTTGCCAATAAATTGTTGGAGAGCGGCGCTTATTGGTACGGAACCAAATATCCCGGCGATATTGAGGATTTCATTTATCAGCCTACGGATTTTGTTTTAAGTATTATGAATGCTTATGCCTTAAAACAGTCGGAACTTGCTCAACATAGAATTCAAAGGCGCCTCGATAAAAATATTAACGCTATCCTATCTTCATCCCCCTTACTCGGACAATCATCGGCAATACAAAAACTGCAAACGCTGATTGAAAAATTTGCGAAACCCAACGCAAGTGTCTTTATAATAGGCGATTCAGGAACGGGAAAGGAATTGATAGCGACAAATATCCACTACAAAAGTGCAAGACGGTATGAAGTGTTTTTAACTATAAATTGCGCCGCAATTCCGAAAGATCTCATTGAGAGTGAATTATTCGGCTATGAAAAAGGATCTTTTACGGGCGCAAACGAAAACAAGCCGGGACTTTTCGAGCAGGCTCATGGCGGAACGCTTTTCCTCGATGAAGTCACAGAACTGCCGCCATCCGCCCAGGCAAAACTATTACGGGTTTTGCAAGAGGGGGAAATAGCAAAAATCGGCCGGCAGAAAACGCACTACGTCGATGTAAGGGTTATTGCAGCCAGCAATAAAAATATTGATGAACTTTTAAAGAAAAAAGAATTACGAGAAGATTTATATTATCGATTAAATATTCTTCAAATTAAAGTTCCGCCCTTAAAAGAACGAATTGGAGACGTGCCTATATTGGTAAAATATTTTATTGATTATTATCGGGGGAAGATGGGTGTTCAACCCTTAACAGTTTCATTAAAAGCACTAAAAATACTGGAGGATTATTCCTGGCCGGGGAATGTGAGACAGCTGAAAAATGTCGTTCAAAGAATGGCTATTTTGGCGAATCATACTGAAATCACGAAAGATCTTGTAGAGAGTTGTATGGAAGGCACAATTTCTATTCAACCGGAAATACCTGAATTTCCGGATTTCTCTGCCCAACATATCCTGACTCTCAAAGAAATGGATAAACTATTCCGTTGTAAATATATCGAATTTGTGCGAAGGCACAGCCGAACAGATATGGAATCCGCTACAAAACTCGGAATGGCGCCCTCAAATTTTCATCGGATGTGCAAAGAATTGGGAATAAAAGAATAAACTGATTTCCACCGAAAACCATATAATAACAATATCTTTCAAACATCCACCTGTCCGATAAAAAATACGCTACACATTCACTAGGACGGCCAATTAATAGCATCAAACCGTTGCACATCTTCAAAGGTCAGCGGTTTATCTTCACGTTTCACATTCAATATGTTCGAAACTGTTTTCCCGGTATAGAGGGCTTTTTTGGTCTGGACATCGGCTTTCATTTTAACCGGCTCAACCCGCCAAAAATCGACATTGAGTGCATTGACAGTCTCGATTTTAGACGTAAACGATCGTTTCAGGGTAATCGGTTTATCTAGAAAATCAATTTCCAGATTCACTAAATAGGTACCCTCGGGGATTGGATACAAGTTCCAGGTTCCGGCATCCACATCATCAGAAATGATGCTTTTACCCTCCTGAACAATATCAACCGCAATTGAAGTTGGTTTAATAGACTCTGATTGTTCCGAATCAGTCGAATATAGCTCATTATAAAACAATAAAAAATGTCCCGATTCTATCTCCGCATCCGCCGGAGGCATGTAGGTAAAGTGTTGGCTACACGAAAACATCATCAGAATAAAGACAAAGACAATACTCATTAAACATACATTTTTCATCAATGACTCCCTTATTTAAAGAAGAATTAATTTCTCCTGCTCTTCCCCTGCGACAACGACTTCCCCGTCCTGGGTAATAAAAACATCTATTTCCGAGCGGACGGCCATCTCACCGGGCAGATAGATTCCCGGTTCAATTGAAAAGCAGATTCCGGGAACCAGTTCCCGCTCATCTTTGGTTTCAAGATTATCTATATGAACACCGTTCCCGTGCACTTCCCGACCGATCGAATGACCGGTGCGGTGAACAAAATAATCGCCATACCCGGCATCGATCACGACCTGCCGGCAAACATCATCAACTTCATACCCAAAACAGGGTTGATTTTTTCCGAATCTATCACGAATAAAATCCCTGGCGGCATTACGGGCATCCCGGACGGTATTAAAAATCTCAACATATTTTGCCGATGGATTCTTTCCAATGTACCCACACCAGGTGATATCATAATAAATCCCGGTGTCGTCATTTTTACGAGCCCATAAATCGATCAGCAATGTGTCGCCCTTTTTAATTGTATAGGTATTTTCCTCGGTCGGTTCAAAATGGGGGTCGGCCGGATGATCGTTCACCCCGACAATCGGATGATCGCCATCATCGGTCAGTCCTTCTTCTTCAAATCGCCTTACGATATATTGTTGAACTTCATACTCCGTAACCTTTTCATTGTTCCCGATTTTTTCGCCGATCAGTTCAAAGGCTTCGTCTTTAATTTTTTGAACATTCACTCCGGCTTCCAGATGGGCTTTGTATCCCTCTCTGTCAATGACCGCTTCAAAGGTCTGAACCAAATCCGCCGAAGATACTACCGCAACACCGAATGACCGGATCAGCTCGATAGTTCCGGCATCCACAACCGACACGTAGGGTATATTATTATTCGGAGAATATTGCATAGCGATTTGATTGGCATTCGCCAGAGTTTCCCGGATAATCTGATGCAATTCCTCCCACGAGCGATACACTTTTTTCTGCCCAGTCAGCGAATCCAGTTTCTTGGTTTCCACCGCTGATACTATTCTAACCGGATCGCCCTGAGCCGGAATATAATAAAACCAGCGTCTCGTCGTGAATTTTGAGAAATCCAGCCCCAGAATCCGGTAAGCCATCGCGTCCCGGTGATGAAAATCATAAAACAGCCAGCCCTCAATCCCTTTTTCCGAAATCGCTTTTTGAATTCGATCCAAATCCATAAAAATCCTAACTTATTTTATTATCGTTGATATATCTTTAAACTTCTCATGCTGAGATGTTTTGATGAGCTCAAAGAGCGCCATCTCAACCCTGCGCAGTTCTACGCCCTCTTTCTCAAGAACCCGGATAGCCAGGTCTTTATCATCCTGCTTCCGGCTGGAAACGGCGTCCGCTATCAGAAAAACGTCATATCCTGATTCCAGAAGATCAACGCAGGTTTGATACACGCAGACATGGGTTTCTATGCCGCTTACAAGTACCTGCTTTCGATTAAGGTTTTCCAGAACCGACATAAAATTTTCATTAAAACAACAGGAAAAAGAACGTTTTTCAACCGCTTCGATATCGGGAATTAATTCGTGTATTTCCGAAACAGTCGCGCCAAGTCCTTTGGGATACTGCTCTGTGATGATAATTGGAATTTCCAGGATTTGAATTCCCTTAATCAATTTGGTGATTGATGTCAGCAGCCCATTAACTTCATTCATGACGGGCAAAAGTTTCTCCTGAACATCAATGATCAGCAGGATCGATTTGTCGCTGTTGAGCTTCATTTATGAGATTCCTGAATAATTTCTGATGTATCGGATTGAAACATCTCGCGTTGGGCTTTTCGAAAGTGCAGAAAAAACAGTATGCTTATGATTATAAACAAAAGCAGAAGGTTTATTTTGGCTGAAGGTTTCGGTTTCATTTATCAAATCTCAATCGTTGGCCGGTGTTATCATCCATTCACCTGAATATCCACTCTTTTTACCGTAATTTCAATAAAAATTATCTGAAATGTTTGACATTCACTCCGTATTCTCTAAGTTTCAGGCAATCTGAACCAGTTGGAGCAAGCTATGCATAAGACCATCAATTTTATCCTGAAAATTCCCCTGACAGCCTGGATATTTATCGGGATCGTTCTCGGAGTGTTATCCGGAATATTTCTGGGAGAATCCATTGTTCCCGTTGCATCGATCTTTGGTGACCTCTTTTTAAGGCTGCTAAAAATGATCATTGTGCCCTTGATTGTTACGTCAATTACCTCCGGCGTCCTGGGCATCGGAAACTCCAAAAACCTCGGACGGCTCGGGCTGAAGACAATGGCCTACTACATTGCTTCGAGCCTGATTGCTATTCTGACCGGACTTTTCCTTGTTAATCTTATTCGGCCCGGTATCGGCAGTGATATCACACTCACGGCCAATGTGAATGCCAGCAATCTGTCTTCCGGCAGCCTGAGTGACCTGCTTTACCGCATTATTCCGGTCAATCCCCTGTCTTCAATGGTTAACAGTGAAATCCTGCCCATCATTTTCTTTTGCATAATCGTCGGAATATTCATTTCCAAACTCAACGATAAGCACCGCCTGTTGCTCACCGATTTCTTTAATGCCGGCTTTGACGTAATGATGAACATCACTCATTTTATCATTCTGTTTGCTCCGCTGGGCGTTTTCGGGCTCGTGGCTAAAATCACCGCCACAACCGGAATTGAAATATTCCGATCGTTGGGGCTTTACTTCATCACCGTCTTACTTGGCCTCTTATGGCATTATTCTGTCAACCTCCCTTTTCTGGTTGTTATATTATCGAAAGAAAATCCGGTCCGGCATTTGAAAAACATGGGCGCCGCATTATTGACTGCTTTTACCACTTCATCAAGTTCCGCCACGCTGCCCCTGACAATGGAATGCGCCGAGAAAAATGCCGGAATTTCCAATAAAATCTCCAGCTTTGTGCTGCCCCTTGGCGCAACGGTGAATATGGACGGCACTGCCCTCTATGAATGCGTGGCCGCCATGTTTATTGCCCAGGTCTATGGTATTGAACTGAATTTCGTGGCCCAGTTTACCGTGGTCATTACTGCGCTCCTGGCATCCATCGGCGCGGCTGGCATCCCCATGGCCGGATTGGTAATGATGTCAATTGTGCTGAAAGCGGTGGGGCTGCCATTGGAAGGCATCGGCCTGATTCTAGCCGTCGACCGAATCCTTGATATGATCCGAACATCCACCAATGTCTGGAGCGACAGCTGCGGCGCATTAATTATAGCAAAATCGGAAAAGGAATTAACATATCCCAATAAGACTTAACATAAATATTTTCCTTGATTTATAAGATACGTAAAAATATATTGAAAACATGAAAATTCAATTAAAATTAAATCAATAGCTGGAATATTTTGACTGCTATCTTAAAGAGATCTCTGCGAGATAAGGCTGATATGATGGAAATATTTCTAGCTGTTGACAAGTTAATCTGATAAAACGAGAAATGTTACTATGCCATCAGGAATGGCCATGAAGCTTGCCCGAAGATGATAACAAAGGATATTTATGAACACTGATCTATCATTTATTACAAACGAAGAAAATCAAAGCCTTAAAAATAGATTTGAAGTTCTAATCAAAGACACATCGTTTTTTGATTGCCTTGTTGGGTACTTCTATACCAGTGGTTTTCATGCTTTATACAAATCACTTGAGAAGACAGAAAAGATTCGAATTCTGATTGGTATCAGCACAGATCGGCAAACTTATGATTTAATTAAAAAAGCCAATGAAGCAGTTCAACAATCTATCGAATTTTCTCATGCCGAGACTAAAGAGAACATTGAAAAAATGGTAGAGCAAGAATTATCTGATTCAGAAGACAATAGACAAGTTGAGGATGGAGTATATAAGTTCATAGAATGGGTTGGTTCAAAGAAATTAGAAATCAGAGCCTATCCATCCCAAAATATCCATGCGAAGTTATACATCATGACTTTTTGTGAGGGTGATAGAGATATCGGACGGGTAATTACCGGATCAAGTAATTTTACTCAGGCAGGGCTAATTGATAATCTGGAATTCAACGTCGAATTGAAAAACCGAAGTGATTATGATTTCTCACTCAAAAAGTTTAATGAATTGTGGAATGATGCGGTCGATGTTAGTGAACGGTACATTCAAGCGATTAATGAAAAGACCTGGTTAAATCAGAACATAACTCCCTATGAACTGTATTTAAAGTTTCTTTATGAATACTTCAAAGACGAGCTTAGTCAAACTGACGAAGTTTTTCTCAAGTACCTTCCTCCTGAATTTAAGAATCTTGAGTATCAGGAACAGGCGGTTTTAAATGCAAAGAAGATATTATTAGAATACGGTGGCGTCTTTATATCTGATGTCGTTGGATTAGGAAAAACATATATCTCGGCAATGCTGGCTGGTCAACTCGATGGTAGAACCTTAGTCATTGCTCCGCCTGTTTTATTAGAAAAATCAAATCCTGGTTCATGGCCCAACGTATTTTCAGATTTTCGTGTGTCTGCTGAATATGAATCTCTTGGTAAACTTGATGACTTGCTCGATAGAGGCACTGAGAAATTCACAAATATTATCATTGATGAAGCACATCGTTTTCGGACTGAAACGACAATGACTTACGAAAAGCTAGCGGAAATATGCCGTGGAAAACGGGTAATCCTCGTAACAGCGACACCCTATAATAATACGCCCAAAGATATTCTCAGTTTATTAAAACTCTTCCAAAAAGCAAAAAGGAGTACAATTCCAAATCTTCCCGATTTAGAGGGTTTTTTCGGACATCTTGAACGGCGATTGAAAAAACTGGATCGGCGAAAGGACTACAATAAATACATAAAGATTGTCAAAGATAATGCCCTCGAAATCCGTGATAAGGTTCTTAAATATCTAATGGTACGCCGTACCCGGACAGAGATTGAAAAGTATTTTCCAAATGACATTCTTACTCAAGGATTGAGATTTCCAAATGTTGAAAAGCCAGTTCCATTGTATTATGAACTCAATGAGATAGAGAATGAAGTTTTCAATAAAACTATCGAGCTGATAGCAAATAAGTTTCGATATTCCCGATATATGCCGATGCTGTACTATCAGGGTAAAATTGATCAGCTGGAAAAACAGTCCCAAAAGAACATGGGTAAGTTTATGAAAATCCTTCTGGTTAAACGGCTGGAAAGTAGTTTCTTTGCTTTCAGAAAATCAGTTGATCGTTTTCTCCATTCTTATGAAATGTTTATTGAGGAATACAATGCTGGGAATGTTTATGTCAGTAAAAAGCATACAAATAAGATTTTTGAACTGCTCGAGAGTGATGATGATGAAGCAGTACAACGCTTAATCGATGAAGGCAAAGCAGAACGTTATGAAAGCAGTGATTTTATTGAAGGATTTATTCAGGATTTAGAGCATGATCGTGATGTTTTGTTAGAAATTAAAAAACTCTGGAAAGATGTTCATCGTGATCCGAAACTGATAAAGTTTATCAATGCACTTTCAACAAAATCAGTATTACGGAAAAACCATCTGATTATCTTTTCGGAATCAAAAGAAACTGCGAATTATCTTTTTAAAAATTTGAATAAGCAATATCCAGACAGGGTGTTGATTTATACAGGCAGTTCAGGGGAAGCTACTCGTGATAAAGTGATTGAAAATTTTGATGCAAGAGCACGACATCCCAAAGATGACTATAGAATATTAGTATCCACCGAAGTTTTAGCAGAAGGTGTCAACCTGCACCGGTCCAATACGGTAATCAATTATGATATTCCCTGGAATCCCACTCGAATGATGCAACGGGTTGGTCGAATCAACCGGGTTGACACACCTTTTGACAGGATTTACACCTTTAATTTTTTCCCGACTGTTCAGTCCAATGAGCAGATTAAACTAAAAGAAGCAGCCGAGGCGAAAATCAATGCATTTCTGACACTCCTGGGTGGAGATGCAGAACTATTGACCGAGGGCGAACCTATTGGATCACACGAATTGTTTAATCGATTGATATCCAAAAAAACTGTGGAAGGAGAAAGTGAATCGGAAGATAGTGATTTGAAATATCTTAATACCATAAAAGTGATTCGTGATAAGGATCCTGATTTATTTGAAAAAATCAAGCGACTTCCAAAGAAAGCCCGTACATGTAAATATCACAGCGATTATTCAGAATCATTAATCACATATTTCCGGCGTGGGAAACTTCAGAAATTTTTTATTGCCTCTAAGGATCCAATTGCTGATGAGATAGATTTTATTTCAACCGCAAAAATTCTGGAATGTGAGCCAAATGAAAATAAGAAAAAAATGCCTGAAAAACTTTACAGTCTACTGGACAAAAACAAAAAGGCATTTATTATTGCAACAACTGAAGAATTTTTTGAACAAAAACAGAGAGGCGGCCGTGATAGCGCAACATCCGTAGCCAAAATTATTAAGGCTACTCTTAAAAATACCCAGAAATTAACCGATGACCAGGAACTCTACCTGAAAAAGGTGTTACTCCAATTGGAGGAAGGCGGACTTCCGAAACAAACGGCCAAGCAGACGTTAAAGGTATTGAATAATTTGAAGAATGACGTTATTAATCCTTTTAAAGTGCTGGCCGTTTTACAAGCAAACATACCTTATAAATTGTTGGAAAAGCATTATGCAGAGCAAAATCCGGCGGTATTCGGCCTGTCTGTCCCGAAAAGCATCGGGACGCAGACAGGTAAACGTGAAGTTATACTCTCACTCTATCTGGCAGGTGAATAATATATGACGAATCAAGAATCTCAAACTGTTGAATATAAACAAAACTGGCATAATGAATATTTAAAGGTTGTTTCAGCGTTTGCAAACAGCCGTGGCGGCGTTTTATATATTGGATTGGATGACCACGGAAAATCCTCCGGTTTGAAAAATGTCAAAAAATTGCTTGAGGATATTCCAAATACCATCAGAAATAAACTCGGAATTATACCTTCGGTTGAACTGAACAGAAAAAGCAGTCAGGATATAATCAAAATCACAGTTGTACCATCATCTGTACCCATTTCCTGCAATGGCAAATATTATCTCAGGAGCGGAAGTACTGTGCAGGAATTACAGGGAAAAGAACTGGCTGATTTTTTGATAAGAAAAACCGGAATTGCATGGGATGACGCTTTTGAAGATAGGGGAAATTGGGATTTTTTGGAAGAATCCACTATTGAAGATTTTAAACGTTTTGCTGTTGATCGTATTCCGTCAATTGTCCGCGAAAAAGATTTTGTCACGATTTTAAAGAAATTAAATCTTATCGAAAATCAGCATTTGAAACGAGCGGCAATTATGCTTTTTGGCAAAGAAGTAGAACGTTTTTACAGCCACGCTTGTGTAAAAATCGGACGATTCTTAAGCGATACCGATATTCAAATAACCGATATTGTCAAAGGCAATCTGTTCCAACAATTGGAAACTACACTGGAAATTCTCCGCTCCAAATATCTCCAGAGCAAGATAAAATTTGAAGGCATTCATCGCCGTGATGTTCTTGAATATCCTTATGAAGCCTTGCGGGAAGCGATCATCAATGCACTTATCCATCGGGATTACCGGAGCTTTTCTCAAATTCAAATTAGAGTCTATCCCGATAAACTTATCATTATGAATGCCGGTAGTTTGCCGCCGGAGGTGCCGGTAGAATCGCTAAAAACCGAGCATCTGTCCAGACCCAGAAATAAGTTGTTAGCAGAAACTTTCTACTATGCCGGTTTTATTGAAGCCTGGGGACGCGGCACATTAAAAATTGTGGAAAAGTGTGTCGAACAGGGATTGCCGGAACCGGATTTTAAAGAAGAAAACGGCGTGATGACTGTAGTATTTTACAAAAATATATTTAATGAAGCGTATTTAAGCAAGAAGGGATTGAATGAAAGGCAAATGAAAGCCGTATTATATGTAAAAGAAAAAGGAAAGATTACAAACACAGAGTATCAAATACTTTGCAAACTTAAAAAAAGGCAAACAACAGATGATCTAAAAGATCTTGAAAATAAAAACATATTTATGCGGATTGGAAGCACTGGAAAAGGAACGCATTATATTCTAAAGGGGCGCTAAAAGGGCGAAAGGGGCGCTAAAACGGCGTGATGACCGTGACTTTTTATAAAGATAAATGGACTGAAGAAAACCTAAAGAAACTCGGGTTGAATGACAGGCAGATTAAAGCAGTGATATATATAAATGAAAATGCAAAAATTACCAATAAAAAATATCAAGAGCTAAATAATGTTTCAAAAAGAACTGCAACAAGGGACTTTGAGAATCTAATAAAAAAGGATATTATTATTCAAATTGGGATTACAGGAAGAGGAACAGAATATACTTTGAAATGGGGTCATAAAGGGGTCAAAGGGGTCATAAAGACGCCAAACTACATATTAAAACAGGGAATAGTCTATGGACAAACAACAAGCGCAAAACATCATTAAAGAAACTTTTGAAAATCCTTTTGATAAGGATAGGTTTACCGGTTTTGTCAAAAATCTTCTTAATCAAATTGACGATTCTCACTTTGCATATTATGGTAAATTTATACCGGACGCCTATAAACTATTTATTGGCAGATATGAACGGATTGGTAAATATAGTGATAGTGAAAACCGAATTGATATTCTGATTGTTTATCTTAATAAAGAAGCATCAATCGAGCGCGCCCGAACCAGACAGCGAAATTTTATTGCGGGTTACCTTGAAGGTAATTATGGCAGCGATATAAGCAAAGACGCCGCTCTGGTGGCGTTTGTTTCTCCCAACGAAAATGACTGGCGCTTTTCGCTTGTAAAAATGGATTACAAGTTCGAACAAACCGAATCTGGAAAAATGAAGGTAAAAGAAGAATTTTCTCCAGCCAGACGCTGGTCCTTTCTGGTCGGTAAAAACGAATCCAGCCACACCGCCCAGAGCCGGCTTGTTCCAATCCTTACAGATGACCAGCACAACCCTAGCCTGGCCCAACTGGAAGAAGCCTTCAACATTGAAAAAGTCACCAAAGAGTTCTTTGAAAAATACCGCGATCTCTTTTTACGGACAAAAGAAACACTGGATGAAATCGTTAAACAAGACTCAAAAATCAAAGCCGATTTCGAAATCAAAAGCGTTGACACCGTTAATTTTGCCAAAAAACTCCTGGGACAAATCGTTTTTCTCTACTTCCTCCAGAAAAAGGGCTGGTTTGGCGTTGAACGCGACGCCGAATGGGGAACGGGCGCTAAACATTTTTTAAGAGAACTCTTTTCCCGAAGGGATGAATTCCCAAAGGGCGGCAACGGCAAACACAGCAATTTCTTTAATGATATTCTGGAGCCGCTTTTTTATGAGGCGCTGCGGATTGACCGCCGCCACGATGATGACTATTACAAATATTTTAACTGCAAAATCCCTTTTCTCAATGGCGGACTCTTTGACCCCATAAATAACTACGACTGGGTGCATACCGATATTCTTCTGCCCAATGAACTTTTTTCCAACCGGACCAAAACCAAAGAAGGCGATACCGGACACGGCATCCTCGACATCTTTGACCGCTACAATTTCACCGTCAAAGAAGACGAGCCGCTGGAAAAAGAGGTCGCCATTGACCCGGAGATGCTCGGTAAAGTGTTTGAAAACCTGCTGGAAGTCAAAGACCGCAAATCCAAAGGCACTTACTACACTCCCCGCGAAATCGTTCACTATATGTGCCAGCAAAGTTTAATAAACTATCTTTATACAGAATTAAATAAAGGCGTGACTGCGTATCAAAAGATTGGCGATATTCAAACAGACGCTTTTGGCAACAAAGTCAAAACCGGTCAGTTTGATTTGATTGCCGAACACAAATCAAGTCCGCAAATATCAAAAGAAGACCTTGAAACTCTGATCAAATACGGCGAGCAGGTAGGCGAAAACGAAGCCATTGTAGAAGCCAGAGGAAAAGAAACCGACACCTATTCCTATAAACTGCCCGAAAGCATCCGCAATAATGCTAAACTGATTGATGAAAAACTGACCAGTATCAAAGTCTGCGATCCGGCTATCGGCTCCGGCGCCTTTCCCGTGGGTATGATGCACGAGATCGTGAAGACCAGAAATGTGCTCTCTGCATATATCAATAACAAGGGTTTGCAACCCCTTGCTACTCATGAGAGCCACAGGACCATCTATAATTTCAAACGCCAGTGCATTGAACACTCCCTTTACGGTGTGGACATTGACCCCGGCGCAGTAGAGATTGCCAAACTACGTCTCTGGCTTTCCCTGGTTGTAGACGAAGAGGATATTAAACAGATTAAGCCATTGCCAAACCTGGATTATAAAATTGTCTGTGGGAATTCGCTGTTAGGTGTGGAGAAAAACCTGTTTAACGACCAATTATTTGCCGAACTGGAACGCTTAAAACCGATTTACTTTGACGAAACCAATCCCACGAAAAAGCAGGAATACAAACAGCAGATTGATGATCTCATCAGTGAGATTACCAACGGACATGCGGAATTTGATTTTGAAGTCTATTTTTCAGAGGTGTTTCATGAGAAAAAGGGCTTTGATGTGGTGATTGCCAATCCGCCGTATATAAAAGAATATGTTAATCGTAAAGCCTTTGATGGATTAAGAGATTTACCATATTACCAAGGCAAAATGGACCTTTGGTATTTGTTTGCATGTAGAGGAATAGACGTATCAAGAAATGACTCAGGCGTAGTCACGTTTATTGCACAGAATAATTGGGTTACCAGTCATGGAGCCTCGAAGATGAGGAATAAAGTTATTAAAGATGCTCAAATTTTGAGCCTAATAGATTTTAACGATTTCAAAATATTTGAGGCCGGTATACAGACTATGGTTATGATGTTTAAAAAGAATACAGATTTGGATAGTTACTCGTTTGATTACAGAAGACTTCGTGGAAATGGCCTCGATATCAATGATGTTATTTCGCTCCTCAATAAGGAGGATAATGTTAAAGCAGAATACTTAACCCCCACGATTGCAAGGAACAATTTTATAGACAAGACATTAACATTCAGTAGTTCTGATATTGAGCAGATTCTCGAAAAGATTTCATCGAAGGCAAATTTCCGATTGAGCAATGATGAAGTTGCAAACGGTATACACCATCATCACGATCGAGTGGATAAAAAACGCAAGGAAATCTTGGGTGATCAGTATAAAGTTGGCGACGGAATTTTCGTTTTAAGCGATGAGGAAAAGAAGCGAATTCCATTCACAAAAAAGGAGTTAAGCCTAATAAAGCCTTCCTACAGCACAAAAGATCTTTTACGATGGTATAGGAACTCTATCAATCAAGAGTGGGTTATCTACACCGATTCAAGTTTTAAGGATAAAAAGCAGATTGAAAGTTATCCAAATATTAAAAAACATCTTGATCAGTTTAAGAAAGTGATCACATCTGACAACAAACCTTATGGTCTCCATAGAGCTCGAAATGAGTATTTCTTTAAAGGAGAAAAAATTATTGCAGTGAGAAAATGTGCTCTCCCTACTTTCACCTATGTTGATTTTGATAGTTACGTATCCGCAACGTTTTATGTAATCAAAACAGGAAGAGTTAATCAAAAATACCTAACCGGAGTTTTGAACTCCAAATTGATCACTTTCTGGTTCAAACACAAAGGGAAAATGCAGGGCACTAATTTTCAAATTGATAAGGAGCCAATTCTTGCACTTCCTCTTTTACAGACTGATCAGACTAGCCAAAATACAATTGCATATATTGTTGCTAAAATCCTCACCATCACCAAAGACAATGACTATCTGCAAAACCCACAAAAGCAGGCGCAGGCGCAGGTGAAGGAGCTGGAGCGGGAGATTGACCGGATGGTGTACCAACTCTACAGCCTAACGCCGGAT
This sequence comes from bacterium, assembly GCA_018824205.1. Classification (GTDB taxonomy): domain Bacteria; phylum Fidelibacterota; class UBA2242; order UBA2242; family UBA2242; genus B118-G9. The sequence goes on along the minus strand of JAHJGX010000133.1, from coordinate 960 downwards.
GAGATCAATATTGTCGAAGGAGAAAATGAATAAGAAGAAACTATTAAGGAGATAAACCATGGTAGAGCAATGGAATTGGGCAGGCGCCCATTGGTGGAAATTTGATTTTCATACTCATACGCCAAAATCCGAAGATTATGGGAAAGGACCAAATCAGTCTGAACTTAAAAATCGTACTCCAAAAGAATGGCTGCTCGATTATATGAAAACCGGTATTGACTGTGTCGTGGTTACAGACCATAACAGCGGGGAATGGATTGATGAACTTAAAAATGCGTTAAAGGAACTGGAATTAGAAAAACATTTGGATTACAGGCTACTATATCTTTTCCCAGGAGTGGAAATTTCCGTAAATGGCGGTATCCATATTCTGGCTATATTATCTGAAGATAAAACAACATCAGATATAAATACTCTTCTTGGTGCGGTTGGATTTCGAGGAGGAAAAGGTAAAACAAATGATTGTACTGAAAAATCTCCGGTTGAAGTGATAGAAGAAATTATAAAAGCCGGAGGTCTGGCAATACCCGCTCATGTTGACCAAGAAAATGGATTATTTAAAGAATTTCAAAATAAGGGAACTTCGCTGGAACAAGTTTTTAAATCAAAATTAATTATTGCAATGGAGCTTTGTGACATTTCTGTCAGCAAACCCGTACTTTACACAGACAAAAAATTGAACTGGGCGGAAGTTCTGGGCTCGGACGCACATCACCCTACAGGCGATAAATCTCCGGGAAGTCATTTCACCTGGGTTAAAATGAGTACTCCAAGCCTTGAAGGCGTCCGCCTTGCACTCCTTGATGGAGATATTGCCATTAAACGAAGCGATAATTTCACCGGAAATCCCAATGAAGAACATGGACGGTTTATTATAGAAGAACTCAGTGTAGAAAACGCAAAATATATCGGCAGAGATAAACCGTTTAAATGTCAATTCAACCCCTGGCTTAATACGAT